>JBDHVF010000130.1:0-13554 GCA_039809605.1 Polyangiales bacterium
CCACGAGTTTGGCCATTTGCTGCATCACCTGCTGACGAAGGTGGACGTGCGCAGCCTGGCCGGCACCAGCGTGCCCTGGGACTTTGTGGAGTTGCCCTCGCAGATCATGGAGAACTGGTGTTGGGAGCGCCAGAGCCTGGACTTGTTCGCAGCCCACTACCAGACCGGAGAACCGCTGCCCGAAGATCTGTTCGCAAAAATGAAGCGGGCGCGCACCTTCCGCGCGGCCAACATGCAGCTCACGGTGGGCGTGTGGGTCTACACCGAGACGCCCGCCGACGAGTTCAACGACAACTTCCAGACGGTGGTCTGCGCGGGCTGGCCCACGCACGCCACGCCGCCGTACCCCGGCGCGATGTTCGAGGGCTCGTCGATCTTCAACCCCTGGGCGATCTTCTTCCGCTCCGACAACGCCACCGACTCGTTCTTGCAGGGCAACACCTGCGTGTACCCGTGCCTCAACATCGACCAGTACGCGCACGTCACCACGCGCATGCCCTTCACCCGCGAGCAGTTCACCCGCCGGTGGCACTTCGCGGGCATGACGGTCGACGTCACCACCCGGCCCCACGCCACGCGCCGATCGTACTTCGACGAGCAGATGTTCGAGTTCCCCCGCGACCTCGACCTGTGGCCCCAGTCGGTCTACTGCCCCGGCGGGACGTGCCGCTTCCCCCCCGACACGCCCATCCAGTACTACGAGGCCCCCGTGCTCATCGGCGCCGACATGAACGGCGGCGAGGCGCAGCTCGGGCTCGAGGGCAAGGTCGACGACCTCTTCATCCTCGCGCGCGCCGTCAGCGCCGACGAGATGCGCGCCTACCGCGAGCGCCGCGCGTACAGCCCCGACCCCGTGATGGCCACGGTCACCCCGTAGGGGTCTTCTACCGCACGCCCGGCGCGCGCCAGCGCTCGACCCTGCGCGGCCACGGCGCGTCGGCCTCGCGCTTCGCGATCGTCTTCGCCAGCGCCAGGAGCTGCGTCACCTGCGCGGGCTCCACGCCCGTCGCCTCGCCGTCGAGCGCGCACGCCACGCCCTCGATGCGCACCCGCGCGCGCCCCTCGCCCGACGCGGTGCACACCGCGACGTCGTAGACGGCCCGCGCGTCGTCGTGCTCCGCGAGCCTGAACACGTACCTCACCCCGTGCGCGGGGCTCTCGCCCGAGCGCGCCGTCATCGGGCGTCCTCGGGCTCGAGCGCGTAGACCTCCACGCCGGCCAGCAGCGTGCGCTCGACGCGCCCGCGCACCGCGCGCCCTTCGAAGGGCGTGTTGCGCCCCTTCGAACGGAAGCGCCTCGGGTCGACCGTCCAGCCCCGGTCGGGGTCGAGCACCGCCACGTCGGCGCGGGCCCCGGCGCGCAGCGTACCCGCGTCGAGCCCGAAGGCGCGCGCGGGCGCGGCCGTGAGCGCGTCGACGAGGCGCGAGGGAGAGAGCCTCGCCGCGCGCACGAGGTCGAGCAGCAGCGCGAGGGCCGTCTCGAGCCCCACCATGCCGTTGAGGGCCTCGGAGAACTCGCAGTCCTTCTCGATGGAGGCGTGCGGCGCGTGGTCGGTCGCGACGCAGTCGATGGTGCCGTCGGCCAGCGCCTCGACGAGCGCGTCGACGTCGCCGCGCTCTCGCAGCGGGGGGTTGACCTTGCACGCGGTGCGGTAGCCGAGCACGGCCTCGTCGGTGAGCGTGAGGTGGTGCGGCGTCACCTCGGCGCTCACGCGGATGCCCCGCGCGCGCGCCTCGCGCAGGAGGGCCGCGCTGCCCGCGGTGCTCGCGTGCGCGAGGTGGTAGCGGGCGCCCGTGGCCGCGGCGAGCATGAGGTCGCGCGCGACGACGTGGTCCTCGGCGACGCGGGGCCAGCCCTTGAGCCCGAGGCGCGTCGAGACGGCGCCCTCGTGCATCTGCGCGCCCTCGGTGAGCGCGTGGTCCTCGGCGTGCTGCACCACGGGCAGGTCGAAGGTGCGCGCGTACTCGAGCGCGCGGCGCATCACGGCCGCGTCGGTCACGCAGCGGCCGTCGTCGCTCACGGCCACGCAGCCGGCGTCCCTGAGGTCGGCCATCTCGGTGAGCTCGCGGCCCTGCTGCCCGCGGGTGATGGCGCCGATGGGGTGCACGCGCACGAGGCCGTGCGAGCGCGCCTTGGCGACCATCATCTCGGTCACCGCGCGCGTGTCGTTGACGGGCCGGGTGTTGGGCATCGCGCACACGGTGGTGAAGCCGCCCGCGGCGGCCGCGCGCGTGCCCGAGGCGATGTCTTCTTTGTACTCCTGGCCGGGCTCGCGCAGGTGCGTGTGCAGGTCGACGAAGCCCGGCGTCACCCAGCGCCCGCGGCAGTCGACGACGCGCGTGTCGCGGTCGCCCTCGCGCGCCTGCGCCGCCGCGCCCGCCCCCACGAGCGCCACGCGCCCGTCTTCGATCACCACGTCGGCGACCTCGTCGCGACCCGACGCGGGGTCGATCACACGCCCTTCGCGAAGCACGATGCGCATGGCCGGGGCCTATACCACACGCCCCGGCGCCGCCGCGAACGGGCGCGTCACTCCATGGGCGGCGGAAAGGCCGACGGCATCACGCTCTCGGCGCGCCGCGGCGAGGCGTCGTTGACGGCGATGCACACCACGGTCTGGTCGTCGCTCTGGGGGGCCTCTTCGACGAAGCGGTCGAGGTCGGCGAGCACGCCCTCGAGCGTGGGGCGCGCGGGGCCGACGCAGCGGGTGACCGTGCGCTGCAGGCGCTCCTGGCCGTAGAACTCGCCGCCCACCGAGCGGGCCTCGATGAGGCCGTCGGTGTAGAGCAGCAGCGTGTCGCCGGGCTGGATCTGCACGGTGGCCTCGCCCACGTCGATCTTCACCTCGACGCCGAGGGGCATGGTGCGGGCCTCGACGTACTCGAGCGGGATGACCTCGCCGTCGCGGCGCAGGAGCGGCGTGGTGTGGCCCGCGTTGGCGAAGCGCAGGGAGTTCTGCTGCAGGTCGATCACCACGTACACCATCGTGGTGAACATGCCGTCTTCGGCCACCTCGCTGAGCGCGCGGTTCACGCGCTGGAGCACGCGGCGCGGCGACGACTCGACGGGCGCCGCCGCGCGGATCTCGCTCGTGACGCGGGCCATGAAGAGCGCGCCGGAGATGGCCTTGCCCGACACGTCGCCCACCACCAGCGCGAGCTTGTTCGGGTCGAGCCAGAGGAAGTCGTAGAAGTCGCCGCCCACGTGGAACGCGGGCTCGTAGTGCACGGCGAAGTCGAGGCCCGTGACGCGCGGCGGGTCGCGCGGCAGGAGGTTGCGCTGGATCTGCCGCGCGAGGCGCAGGTCGTAGTCGAGGCGCTCGCGCGCGAGCAGGCGCTGGTGCAGGCCGATGAGGTGCAGCGCCACGCCGGCTTGCGAAGCGAGGCCGCCGAGCAGGTCGAGGTCGTCTTGGGTGAAGTAGCCCTGCACGGGGTCGGCCTCGACGTGCAGGATGCCCAGGTGCTCGCCGCGGAAGGAGAGCGGCGCGCCCATGCGCCACCCGACGGGCCCGATGGGGTCGACGGGCATGGCGCTCTCGCGCGCCCCCGCGGCGGCCTGCACCTCGCGCACGAGCTCGGGGTCGATGGGCTGCGACGAGAAGGGGTCGCCCTGCGCGCGCAGGAGCACCGACTGGCCCTGGCGCAGCACGCGGTCGACGACGTTCTGGGGAATGCTCATGTTGGGCACGAGCGACTCGCGGTCTCGGCCCTTGCGGCGCCGCGCGGCCTGCGTGCGGAGCTGCTGGGTGCGCGGGTCGAAGGTCACCGCCGCCGCGGCCGTCGCCTGCGGGAACACCTCGAGGAGCAGCCCCGTGACCTTGTCGAGGAGGGCCCGCGGCTCGAGCGTGCTCGCGACGGTCTCCGAGATCTTGTACATCGCCTGCAGCTTGCGCTGGATGCGATCGAGCTCGCGCGCCACGTCGGGCACGGTGCCGCGCTTCGCGAGGAGGTCCTGCCGGAGGTTGGCGACCTCGATGAGGGGCATCACCGCGGTGTCGGGCGCGTCGCCCACGAGCACCGCGGCGCTCTCGACCGCGGCGACCATGTCGTCGGCGAGGTCCATGCGAAAGCGCGACGCGCCGATCTCGACCTCGTCGCCGTGGCGCAGCCGCGCGGCGCCCTGGATGCGCCGGCCGTTGATGTACGTGCCGTTGCAGCTGCCGAGGTCTTCGAGCTGCCACGCCTCGCCCTCGCGGCGGATGCGCGCGTGGCGCCGCGAGACGCGCTGGTCGTTGATGTGGATGTGGCAGTCGAGGCGCCGGCCGAGGAGGCACTCGGGGCCGTCGAGTCTGTGGATCCTGCCCGGGTCCGGGCTCACGGAGATGATGCGCGCCACGGAGGGGGTGTCGCCCTTCAAAAGCCCCGCAGGGCGTCGTCGGCCGACGGGTAGATCGCGAGCACGCGGTCGAGGAGCATCACACGGAAGATCTCGTTCGGTTGCTTGTTCACGCCCGCCACGCGCACCGCGCCGCCGAGCGAGCGCATGCGCTTGAAGAGCCCGACCACCACGCCGACCCCCGAGCTGTCGATGACGCGCACCGCGCTCATGTCGACCACGACCTTGATCCCCCCCCTCTCGACCATCTGCTCGACCACCGGGCGGAGCTCGGGCACGGTGAGGGCGTCGAGGCTCTCCACGTTGAGCTTCAGGATGGTCACGCCGCCCGACTCGATCACTTCATGGTTCCGCATCGCCTACCCGCCCGTCGCCTCGGAGGCGCCGGGGCACTCCGAGAGCCGCTTGATCATCGTGAGGTGGTTCTGGCCCCGCCGCCGCTCGTAGGTGACCTCGCTCATCACCGTGCGGATGATGAAGAGCCCCATGCCGCCCTCGGAGAGGGTGTCGAACTCGGGCGGCTCGGTCGCGCCCGAGCGCGTGAAGTTGAACCCCGTGCCCTGGTCGACCATGCGCAGCACGACACGGTCGTCCTCGACCTGGAGGCTCACCTCGACCTCGCCCTCGCGGTGCGCGTAGGCGTGCTCGACGACGTTGTTGAACGCCTCGTTGAACGCGCTCATCACCCGCCACTCGAGCCCGCTGCACGCGCGGTCGCGCTCGACCTGCTGACACGCCGCCCGCACCATCGCCCCCGCCACGTCGCGGTAGCGAAGCTCTCCGGGTACGCGTGCGGTGAATCGCAGGGGCAACGTCGATCGCCTCGTCGGGGGACGATAACACACCTCCGCCCGGCACCACGCGCATGCTTGCGGAACGGTCCCCCGCGTTGCTATGTGTCCCGCGGCTCATGGACTGGAAGGTCAGCGTCGTCAAGCGCGCGATGGACGTCGTCGGAGCGGCCGCAGGGCTCGCCGTCGCGGCGCCGTTCTTTCCGGTGATCGCCGCGGCGATCTGGGCCGACAACCCCGGTCCCATCTTCTATTCGCAGGTGCGCGTGGGGCGCACGCACGCCACGGCCGATCCCCTCAAGGGGGAGCTCCCGACGTTCAAGATGTGGAAGTTCCGCTCGATGAGGGTCGACGCCGAGCGGGGCGGCGCACGGCTCGCGAGCGCCAACGACGACCGGGTCACCCGCGTCGGCAGGTTCCTGCGCAAGACGCGCCTCGACGAGCTCCCGCAGTTCTGGAACGTGCTCACGGGCGACATGTCGATCGTGGGCCCGCGGCCCGAGCGCCCCGAGCTGGTGCGCACGCTCGCCGCGGCCATCCCGATGTTCGAAGAGCGAACCCGCATGGTGCGGCCCGGCATCACAGGGTTGGCGCAGGTGTCGCTCGACTACCTGGGTCGCATGCCCGAAGACTCCGAGCTCGCGCGGCTCAAGGACACGCTCTTGAACCCCCTCAAGCTCGAGGAGCTCGAGGGCTCCCTGGCCGATGACATGCGCACCAAGCTGCTCTTCGACCTGGCCTACGCCGCGCGCCTCGAAGACTTCTGGACGTTCCTCCGCACCGACCTCGAGATCATCGTGCGGACGCCAGCCGTGATGCTCGGCGCGCGGGGCCGCTGACGCTCCCCCGCGGAACCACTGCGGGTTTGACGGGACGCTACCACCACGCGTAGGGTCGAAGATCGAGAGACGTATGGCCGACCGCCCTCACCGCAAACCCCCACTAGATCCGAGGCAGGCGGCCACGCCGGGGGCTCACGACGATCTCTTCGCCCAGCACGGCGAGCTGGCGGACTACTTCTCCGAAGGCCCCGCGCCCGCGCCCGCGCACGAGTTCATCGACTCCGAGGCCGCGACGCGCGTCTCGAATCAGCGCGCGCTCTACGACTCCAACGGCGCGCCCATCGTGCCCTACTACGAGCCCGGTCACGACATGGGGCACGACCCTGGCTGGCACGACGGCGACGACCCGTCGGCCTACGCCGGACCTTCGGGCATGCACTACAACCCGAACTACTACCCCGACCCCTCCATCGGCGACGCGGTGCCCACGGTCGGTGGCGAGGTGGTCGACCCCGGCCTCGCGCAGATGCCCGACTACGGCATCGCGATCCACGACCCGCAGATCGCGCAAGACGCCGCGCAGAGCGCGGGCACCTTCTCGTGGATCCGTGAGAACTCGGCCGACCACGTCGGCGCCCCCTCGCCCGACCTCGTGCTCCTCTCGAACGCCGACGGCTTCGCGGCCGCGCAGTTCCGCGCGCTGCGCTACCGGCTCGAGCAGGAGCCCAACATCCAGGTCGTGGTGGTGACCTCGGCGCGCGAGGGCGACGGCAAGAGCGTCACGGCCGCCAACCTCGCGCTCGCGCTCGCCGAGGGCGGGCGCATCCGCGTGCTGCTCGTCGACGCGGCGCTGCGCAACCCCGCGCAGCACAAGCTCTTCGGCATCCGCGGCGACCTCGGGCTCACCAGCGTGCTCGCGGCCCGGCAGAACGACCCGAGCATGCCCATCGACGTGATCCGCATCTCGACGAGCCTGTCGCTCATCCCCGCGGGGCCTCCCGTGCAGAGCGCCTACGCGGCCCTGTCGTCGGAGCCCGCGGCCGTGCTCCTCGGGCAGATCCGCAAGGAGTACCGCTACATCATCGTCGACTCGTCGCCCGTCTTCGGCACCGCCGAGACGCTCGCGTGGCACTCGATGATCGACAAGTACATCCTCGTCGCGCGCGCGGGCAAGTCGACCAGCGAAGACCTCACGCGCGCCTCCGAGCGCCTGCAGCGCGACCGCATCCTGGGCGTGACCTTCGTGGGCGCCGCCGTGCGCAGGGAGTAGCGGGCCCCCCCCCCCCCCCCCCCCCCGCGAGGGCGCGGGAGAGGGAGCGCTGCCGCGTGCAAGTCGAGGACGTGACGGGGGCGCTGCCGCGTGCAAGTTGAGGACGTGTCAGGGGCGCTGCCGCGTGCAAGTTGAGGACGTGTCGGGGGCGCTGCCGCGTGCGAGATCACCCTTCCCGCGATGATCTTCGCGGCGTCGAGGCGTTCGCGCCGAGGCCCGTGCTCGGAGGCGCTCACGCTTCGCCACGATCACCACCCGACCCGTTCGAATGCAGACGTACTCCCTCTCCCGCGCCGTCGCGGGAGAGGGCTGGGGGGAGGGCCACCGACTCAGGGCACGATCACCGTGTCGCCCGAGCGCAGGGTGAAGTTCATCTCGGTGCGCCCCTCGACGCACTCGGTGTACGAGAACTCGTAGCGCTCGTCGCGGCCGTTGGCGCCGCGGCGCAGGATCACGATGTGGTCCATGTCCGCGCCGCGCGCGCCGCCGCCCGCGAGCGCGAGGGCCTGCATGACGGTGAGCGGCGTGCGCGACTCGAACTCGCCCGGCCGCTGCGCCTTGCCCGTGACGAAGACCCGGTAGCTGTGCACCTCTTCGATCACCACGGCGACGCGCGCGTCCTGCACGAAGCGCCGGTAGCCCTGGGTGACCTCCTGGGTCACCTCGTTCACCGTGCGGCCCGCGACGGGAAGCTCGTCGAGCAGCGGCAGCGTGATGCGCCCGTCGGGGCGCACCGTGACGCGGGAGTTGAGCTCGGTGTTGCCGAAGACCGACACGCGCAGCACGTCGCCGGGCCCGATGCGGTAGGTCTGCGTCGCGGCCTCGACGGGGGGCCACGGGCCCGACAGGGGCGAGCGGCACGCGGCGGAGGTGAGGGCGAGGGACGCGACGACGAGCAGGGTGTGAGCGCGCATGGACACGGTGCACCTCTATACAGAAAGGCCGTGACGGATTGCAACGGCGCGCGTGAGCCGCGCGCTCGACGCGATTAGCCGCCGCGCGCGCCCGACGCGGGGCCGCGCTCCGAGGCGGTGACGGGCGCGTCGAGGTGAAGCTCGGGGATGAACGGGAGCTCCGGGAGCTCGCCCCAGCGGCGCAGGTCGGTGAGGTCGTAGACCCGCGTGTCGAGGAAGCCCGACACGAGCGCCGTGCCCAGGCCCCCCAGCATCGCGAGGAAGAGCACGATCGACGCGAGCTTGGTGCGCCCCGGGGGCTCGGGCTCCACGGGCCGAGACGGGGGGTCGATGATGCGCACCGTCTCGCCGCCCGCGAGCTGGATGCGCCGCAGGTCCGACTGCCGATCGAGCTTGCGGCGCAAGAGCTCGTTGTACGCCGTGCGCGTGCCGTTGAGGTCGTTGGTGAGCCGGTCCCACTGGGCCTCGACCTCGACCTTGTTGTGCAGCCGGCCCGTGGGCTGCGCGGGCTGCGCCGGCTGGCCGGGCTGCGCGGGTTGCGCGCTCCGCGAGGCGTCGTCGCTGCGCTCGCTCTCGGCCAGCTCGCCGCGCGCCTGCTGCAGGTCGCGCGTGAGCTGCTCGATGCGCGCCGAGCGCTCGGCCTCGGAGAGGTTCTCGCGGTCGCGCTGAACGCCGCGCGCGCGGGCGATCATCGAGTTGAGCTGCGACTCCATCTCGGCCAGCTCACGCTCGGCCGCGGCGCGCGTCGGGTGGTCGGGCGTGAGCCCGCGCGCCCGCAGCGCGGCGACCGCGTTGCGCTTCTCGCTCACCCGGTCGCGCATCGCGGTGATCTCGGGCGTGTCGTCGCTCGACGGCGCCGACGCGGCCTGCGGGTTGCGCAGCGCCTCGAGGGCCGAGTTGAGCTGCGACACCCGCGCCCGCAGCGCCCGCGTGCGAGGGCTCGCGTGCGAGTCGACGGCGCGCGCGGCGCTCTGCGCGCCCTGCTGCGTGCCGAGCACCATCCCGATGCCCCCGCCCGCGCGCTCGCGGCGGATCTGCTCGACCATGTCCTGGTTGGCCATCACGAAGCGGTCGAGCGCGTCCTGCCGCTGCGCGAGCACGCCCTCGAGCTCGCGGAGCTGGCCCTCGACGAGCTGCAGGGTGTCGCGGGCCTGCTCCTCGGCGGCCATCTTGCGCTCGTTGACGAAGAGCCTGATGAGCGCCTGCACCACCTGCTGCGCGCGCGCCGGGTCTTTGTACACGAAGCCCAGGTGCACGATGTTGCGCTCGACGCGCCGGTCGATGCCGCTCGTGAAGATGTCGACGACCTTCTGCTCCGAGGTCACCGGGCGGCCGTCGGGCCCGACGCCGAGCAGGTGGTCGTAGAGGTGCAGCTCGCGGACGATGTTCATCATGTACCGCCGCGAGCCGTAGACCTGGTTGAGCCGGGCCTCGACGCTGCGCTGGATCTGCTCCTCGCCCATGTCGTTGTGCTCGCTCGACGTGTTCGAGTCCTGCACCTGGAACGCGGCCTCGGACTTGTAGACCCGGGCCTTCGTCACGACCCACGCCAGGCCCGCGAGGAAGATCACCGTGAACACCACGGCGCCGCGGAACCAGTAGCGCACGCCGCGACGCGCGAGCGCCAGGTAGTTCATGAACAGGTCGCGCAGCGTGAAGACCTGCTCCTCGGGGTTGTTGTTCGATACCGTCATCGCCCCATTCGCCTCGTGTCAGGGGGTGTTGGTCGGCGGAGCGCCGTGACCGTCAGACGCGCCGGGAGCTCCTGGCGTTGGCGCCGCGGGCGTCGTGGGCTGCGCAGGCTGCGCGGGTTGCGCCGGCGCAGGCTGCGTGGGTTGCGTGGGTTGCGCAGGCTGCTCGGGCTCCTCGGGCTGCGCGGGATGCTCGGGCCGGGGAGGCTGCTGCCCCGGCTGCAACGGGCGCCCCGTGGGCGCGGGCTCGGCCTCGGGCTGACGGGGCTGCCGCGGCCTGCCGCGCAGCGCGGGGTCGTTCGACCACGCGGGGTCGCGGCTGGTGCTGCCCTCGCCGTTGGCGTCGTCGAACCAGCCGCCGCCGTTGTCACCGCCGCCGTTGCCGTTGTCGTTGCCGCCCGCGTCGTCGTTCACGAGGGGGTCGTCGAGCACGCCCTCGCCGTTGCCCTCGTTGCCTCCGCCTCCTCCGCCACCGCTCGATTGCGACGGGCCCGCGGCGGCGCGGATCGCGTCGGCGGCGATGGCCTCCTCGAGCGGCGTGACGCCGAGGAGCTGCTCGGCGTCGCCCGCGAACATCGAGAAGATCACGCCCGCCAGCGCGACGTGGCGCACGATGTCGGGGTACCACGCGGGCTCGTCGACGTGCTGGTAGAGGAAGTTGTAGCGCGTGAACACCGACACGCCTCGGGTGATGATCCAGCGCGCGCCCGCGCCGGCGGTGAAGTTGGCGTTGCCCACCGACTGCGTCGTCGAGGGCGAACCGGGGAGCCCGCTGCCGGGCACGAAGTTCTCCGTCACGCCATAGTCCCCGAGGGCCTCGCCCGTGAACACGATGTTCTGGTCGAACGGTCGCCAGAGGAGCTGAAGGCCCGCCCCGCCGACGCGACCGGCGCCGCCCGCGATCACCTGGTCGGGCGGGCACGTGCCGTCGGCGCTGAGGTTGTTGCAGCGCACGGCGTTGACCGACGTGAACTCGTAGTGCGCCCGCGCCACGAGCGCGAGGTTCGCGTCGGGAAAGGCGTGCATGTACGTCACGCTGCCGTAGGGCCCGACGTTCCACCGCGAGCGCGTGGCGTCGGTCTGGTCCTGCAGCATGTCGACGCCCGCGGAGATCGTGGTGTTGGCGTAGTCGCTCCACGCGTGGCGCCACGAGAGGAACGTCGTCACGCGCATCAGCCAGTCGCCGAGCCCCGTGATCTGCATCGCCTGCGTGTTGCCCGTGAGCCCGAAGGTGTCGCGCTCGCCCACGTCGATCGAGCCCATGACCCCGCCCGTGAGCTGGATCGAGTCGGCGCGCGGCGCCCCCTCGGGGATCTCGATCGTGTGGCGCCCCACGAGCCCGAGACTCGGCACGATGCGCGCGTTGTCAGAGAGCGTGCGGGTGAGCGTCGCGTGGCTCGAGTACTCGCCGTAGACCCCGCGCAGAAAGGCCAATGACACGTCGCCCGTGCGCTGAAAGAGCAGGGCCCCCTGGCCGACGTTGTAGCCCGCGTCGAAGTTCAGGCGCCAAAGGTCGTCGGGCTCCCACTGGAGCGTGTAGCGGTTGAGGCTCGTGAGGTCGCTCTTGTCGAAGCTTCTCCCCTCGCCGCCCGCGAAATACAGCTCGCCGCGCAGGCGTAGCACCTGCCGCAGGGTCTCGGTGTGGTGGCCGACCTGCAGGTCGATCGCCGAGCGCATGATCCCGCCGTCGCCGAACTGGAGCGAGAGCTGGTTGATGACCGTGCTGTCGTAGCCCCCCGTGAACTCGAGGCCCGCGGCCGCTGCGAGCTGCATGGGCGCAGCGATCACCAGGGCAAGCGCTGTGGGAACCATCGGCGTTGCTTCCTAGAGTCGTGGGACGCGCGCCGCCACTGGGGCCGTCGAGCGTTCAGTGCGGCGCACCATACACGCACCGCGCGGCGCACGCGAGCGCCGAAGCGCAAGGGGCGCGCCCCACGACGCGCCTCGCGCGAGCGATCGCCTGTGGCATCATCCGCGGCCCGTCACCATAGAGGCGCCCATGAAACGCATCCTCCTCGCCACCACCGCGCTCGCCCTCGCCGGCGGGGCCGCGATCTCCTGGAAGGCCTTCGCCTACCGCAAGGACGCGCAGCTCTGGTACGGCCGCTTCAACACCCTGCACCGCGACCCCGGGGGCCTCGAGAAGTACCGCGCCGACAACGAGCGGCTGCGCCGCGCCGGCCCCGTGCCGAAGCGCGTGGTCTTCGTGGGCGCGAGCATCACCGAGGCGCTCGACCTCGCGCGGCTCTTTCCGGGCGAGCCCCTGGTGAACCGCGGCGTCGGGGGGCAGCTCATCTGGCAGCAGTTCTTGAGGCTCGAGCCCGACGCGCTCTCGCTCTCGCCCGCGGCCGTGGTCATCAAGACCTGCGCGATCAACATGCTCGCCGACGCGCCCCCGCTCGACGAGACGCAGCGCTACTACGCCATGATGGCCGACGCGATCCGCGCCCGCGGCGCGCGGGTCATCTACGCCACCGCCGTGCCCGTCTCGCGCGCCTACGACGCCGCCGAGGGGGGCCACGTCGCCGAGCAGATCACCCGCTTCAACACCTGGGTGCGCGCCGAGGCCGAGCGCCACCACGACCTGCTCCTCGACTACGCCGCCGCGCTCGCCGACGCGTCGGGCCACCTGCCCGACGACCTCAGCGAAGACGGCCTGCACCCCAACGCCGCGGGCAAGCAGCGCATGGCTGACGCCATCCGGCGCGTGGTGCTCGAAGGCTTCGTGCACGCGCCCGCCGCGCCGCCCGCCCCCTCGACCACGAACGAACTCGAGTGATGTCCGCGGCTCCCCTGAACGTCCTCTCGTTCCTCGACGCGCCCGTGGTCACCGGGCCCGCGCGAGGGCTCATCCACCTGGGGCGCGCGCTGCCGCCTGAAGTGCGACTGCACGTGGCGATGCTGCGAGGCCGCGGCGCGGGCCCGGTGCCCCGGCTCGACGAGCTCTCGGGCGGAGGCATCACCGTGCACGAGCTCCCCGAGCTCGGCGCGTTCGACCCCACGCTCTTCGTCCGCGCCGTCGCGCTCGCGCGCGCGATCAAGGCGGGCGTGATCCAGAGCCACAGCTACAAGCCCCACGTGCTCGCGCTCGCGACCAGCAAGGCCCTGCGCCTGCCGTGGATCGGCCACCACCACGGGTGGACCGCCGAGAACCGCAAGGTCAAGCTCTACCACCGCGTCGACGCCGCGACGCTGCCGCGCGCCGAGCGCGTCGTGGCCGTCGCGGGGAGCGCGCGCGACATCGTGGTGAGCGAGGGCGTCTCGCCCGGACGCGTGGTCATCATCTTCAACGCCGTCGACGCCGCCGACCTGCGCACGACGCTCTCGCGCGCAGAGGCGCGGGCGAAGCTCGGGCTGCCCGAGGGGCGCATGGTCGCGTGCGTCGTCGGGCGCCTCTCGCACGAGAAGGGGCAGGACGTGGCCCTGCGCGCGCTCGCGAAGGTGCGCGACGAGGGCGTCGACCTCGTGCTCGCGCTCGCGGGAGACGGCCCCGACCGCGCGTCGCTCGAGGCGCTCGCGGGCGAGCTCGCGCTCGGCGACCGGGTGGTCTTTCTCGGGCACCAGAAGTCCGTCGGCGTGGTGTACGCCGCGAGCGACATGATGGTGATGCCCTCGCGCTCCGAGGCGATGCCCAACGCCCTGCTCGAATCGATGACCGTCTCGCTGCCCGTGGTGGCGACGCGCGTCGGCGGCGTGCCCGAGGTCGCCGACGACGGCGAGCACGCGTGGATCGTCCCCCCCGACGACCCCGACGCCCTCGCGCGCGCCATC
>JBDHVF010000131.1:0-13505 GCA_039809605.1 Polyangiales bacterium
TTCGACTTCGACCGCGACCCGCCGGCCGAAGGACGACGCTGGCAGGCGTCTCCGCAGGTGCGCTTCGAACGACTGCTCCGCGAGACGGGCGTGGCGATCGGCCTGCTCTCCAACGGCACGCACCTT
Organism: Polyangiales bacterium; assembly: GCA_039809605.1. GTDB lineage: Bacteria > Myxococcota_A > Polyangia > Polyangiales > CAISKJ01. Next base: position 127 of record JBDHVF010000131.1, read on the forward strand.
CGGCTGGTGTACCGGCCGCCGGCCGAGTCGTCGGGGCACGTGACCTTCCCCGTCGCGGCCATGATGGAGACCGCGGGCCGCCCCATCCTCGGCGCGCTGGTGATGCTGCTCGGAAGCGAGCGGCTCTTCACCCTCGCGCCGAATCAACGGCTGCCGCACATCCTCCGCGAGTCGCGGAAGTATCAGAACGAGGTCTCGACCGCGCTCGCCGAGCAGGTGCTCGGGGCCCTCCATGATCTGCTCCGGGGCCTTCAAGCCGCCGACGACGCGACGAAGGGCGCGCTGCTGCGCGACGTGCTCCGCGAGGCGCGCGCCGAGGTGTACGGGGGGCTGCTCACGGTGCTCCTTCGCCTGGTGTTCGTGCTCTACGCCGAGGACCGCGCGATGCTCGCCGACGACCCGGTGTACCAGGGCGCGTACTCGCTCACGGGCCTGTACGCGCAGCTCCGCGAAGACGCCGCGCGACACCCCGACACCATGGACCAGCGCTTCGGCGCGTGGGCCCGCGTGCTGGTGCTCTTTCGCCTCGTGCACGACGGGGCCTCGCACGGCAGCTTCCAGATGCCCGCGCGCGACGGGCGGCTCTTCGACCCCGACGTGTACCCCTTCCTCGAAGGCAGAGCGCACCGCGCGCTGCGCCAGCGGGGAGAGCGCCTCGACGTGCCGAAGGTCAGCGACGGCGTCGTCTACCGCGTGCTCGACCAGCTCCTCATGCTCGACGGAGAGCGGCTGTCGTACCGCGCGCTCGACGTCGAGCAGATCGGCTCGGTGTACGAGGCCATGATGGGCTTCACCATCGAGACGGCCGTGGGGCCCTCGATCGCGGTCAAACCGCAGCACGTGGTGGTCGACCTCGGCGCGCTGTCGAAGCGGTCGGGCGCCGAGCGGGTGAAGCACCTCGCCGACGAGGCCGGGTGCAAGCTCCCCGCGGCGCAGGCTGAGAAGGTCAAGGCCGCGAAGACCGTCGACGAGCTGGTGGCGGCGCTCGACAAGCGCGTGTCGCCGCGCACGCCGAGGGTCGTGCCCGCGGGGGCGATGTTCCTGCAACCGGGCGAGGAGCGGCGGCGGTCGGGCTCGCACTACACCCCGCGCTCGCTCACCGAGCCCATCGTGCGCACCACGCTGCGGCCCGTGCTCGAAGCCCTCGGCGCATCACCGCGCCCCGAGGCCATCCTCGCGCTGAAGGTGTGCGACCCCGCGATGGGCAGCGGAGCCTTTCTCGTCGAGGCGTGCCGCGCCCTCGGCGACGTGCTCGTGGCCTCGTGGCAGGCGCACGGGCTCCCCGATGACCTGCCCGAGAACGAAGACCCCGTGCTGCACGCGCGCAGGCTCGTGGCGCAGCGGTGCCTCTACGGCGTCGACAAGAACCCCTTCGCCGTCGACCTCGCGAGGCTCTCGCTCTGGCTCGTCACGCTCGCCAAGGGCCACCCCTTCACCTTCCTCGACCACGCGCTGCGGCAGGGCGATTCGCTCGTGGGCCTCTCGCGCGAGCAGATCGCTTGCCTGCACTGGGAGGTCGGCCGGCAGGTCCCCATGGTGCGCGCCGTCGTCGAGAAGGCCGTGCGCGAGGCCGAGGCGAGGCGCAGCGAGATCCACGCGCGCGCCATGGCCGACGACGTGGGCGAGAAGCGCAGGCTGCTCGACGAGGCCGAGCGCGCGATCAGCAACGCGCGGATGTTGGGGGATTGCGTCGTGGCCGCCTTCTTCGACGAGGAGAAGGACGGCGCGCGGAAGAAGCGCGTCAAGGAGCTCGGCGACCTCGTGATGGCGTGGGCCGGCGGCGACACGAGCCGGCGCGGCGAGCTCGAAGGCATGGCGCGCGGGCTCCGAGAGAGGGCGCGTGCGGTCACGCCGTTCCACTGGGAGATCGAGTTCCCCGAGGTGTTCTCACGGGAGAACCCGGGGTTCGATGCCATCGTGGGGAATCCGCCGTTCCTTGGGGGGACCAGGGTCTCGACTGAGCTGGGCACGGATTATTTCAGTTGGCTGACTACCAACTACCCTCCCGCGGGCCACCTTTGCGATCTTGTAGCGTATTTCTTCCGTGCTTCGTTCGCATTGCTGAGGCTCAGCGGCACCTTCGGACTGGTCGCAACAAACTCGATCGCTCAGGGCGATACTCGTGACGGTGGACTGAGCTGGATCTGCGAGCACAACGGAACCATCTTTTGCGCCGAGCGCAGAGTGCAATGGGCAGGGCAGGCTGCTGTCATAGTTAGCATTGTTCATGTCGCCAAGGGAACGTCTCCATCTGCTGCTTTTCTCGATGGGAAGTCCGTCACTCGAATCAGTGCGTTTCTCTTCCCTGGAGGGGGCAATACTCGCCCTGCGACTTTGGCCGAACAGGGGCGACTGTTTTCCCTTGGTGTCAAGATCTACGGTCAGGGCTTTCTATTCGATGACGGTGATCCGAAGGCCTCGTCTTTGGCAGACATGCGTCGCATTATCAACAACGAGCCGCAACTCTCCAGGCGAGTGTTGCCGTACCTCGGAGGCGAAGAGCTAAACGCCAGTCCGGGGCTGACTCCACAACGGTGGACAATTTATTTGAGCGACGTCGATACTGAGGACGGTCTTCGGGGCATTGAGTCACTGGTGAGTATTGTCAGGGAAAAGGTGAAGCCCGAACGAGATCGCTTGGGTGACAATCCCAATAACGTTCCTCTGCGGAAGCGGTGGTGGGCGTACCAAGCCCACCGCCCTGAGTTCTTTCGGTCTGTTGCGTCTATGAGGAGGTATCTCTCAATTGCGCGCATCAGCAAGAGTTTTGCGTTCGCGTTCGTTGATGCTTCTGTAATGATTAGCGAGAAGGTTGTTGGGTTTCTTCTTGAGGGCCATTCTGCGTTCTCGTCGTTGCAATCGCGAACGCACGAGGTGTGGGCTCGAACGTTCAGTTCGACCTTGAAGGACGATCTCCAATACACCCCGAGCGACTGCTTCGAGAACTTCCCCTTCCCGGCGGGGGTACTCGAAGCGGCGCGCGGTGACGCATCTGCCCAGGCGCTCCCCGCGGTGCAGCGGTTGGAGGACATCGGCAAGCGGTACTACGAGTTCCGCGCGGCGCTGATGATTGCCAACAACGAGGGGCTGACGGCGACGTACAACCGCTTCCACGACCCCGAGGAGCGCGACGAGGGCATCGTGCGGCTGCGGGCGCTGCACGCGGAGATGGACCGCGCGGTGCTCGACGCCTACGGGTGGATGGACGTGCAGCCGCGGTGCGAGTTCCTGCTGGACTACGAGGAGGAGGGCGACGAGGAGGAGGAGAGCGGGAAGCGGCGGAAGAAGAAGCCGTGGCGCTACCGGTGGCCCGACGAGGTGAGGGATGAAGTGCTCGCGCGGCTGATCGCGCTCAACGGCGAGCGGGCCGCCGAGGAGCGGCGCGTGGGCGAGGAGCTGGCGAAGGCCCAGGGGGCGACGGAGAAGCCGAAGCGCGCGGCGAGGAAGAAGAAGGGCGAGAGCGAGGGGCATGGAGGGCTGTTCGAGTGAATCCACGCTCTGGCCATCGGCAACAAGTGGAGTGCTCGATCTGTGGGAGGAGCGTGAGCGCCTACGGACTTCAGCAGCACGCCGAAGCGAAACACCCAGGTCATCAGGCTGTAGCCGTCAAGACGAAGGGCCGCTCAGGAGCTAGGAATCGTAAGAAGATCTACTCCTGCTCAGCCTGTCACGACCTGACCAACGGCTGCCCCAAGTGTCGTGGCAACCGTTCTACCCCGAAAGCAGAAGCCTCTCCAGCCGTGGGGAATGCCCTCTGGACAGCCAGTCACGAAGTGCCGCGTTCGAAGCCTGCCGATTCAGTCGATTGCCCTGTGTGTGTTGGGACAAATCCCGATTGCTGGAAGTGTGGTGGGGAAATCTATAAGGAACCGTTACCCACCTCGACCCCTCGACGAGTGGAAGTAGGTTTCAATCCGGTCAGTCTGCCGAGCCCTGCTCCTCCGGCAGCACCGAAACAGGCTTCAGATGCGGTGCGATGCGTCTGGTGTCTGAAGGTTATGCCGGTGTCCGAAGTCTCGCAACACGTTCGTGCGGTGCATCAGGGTGGTGCATCGCCTAATGGGGCTGCGAAGGGGCGCATGCCATTGCCAAAGCCTGCTCGGAAGGACCCGGCGCAGGCGAAGCAGAAGCGAAGGCCGCCTAGCCCAGACGCGGGTGCTCGCAGAAACCTTCCTACGCCTCCGACACCGGAGCGTCGTCCTGGCGAGCTTCTCGCGCAAGCGCGCATCGTAAAGGGAGGTCGGTCACCGGGACCGGCGAAGTCTCCCAGGAACCCTGGTAACCCGTCCTCGGCGACCGTCTCCTGCGGGCAGTGTGGGAGAGCGGTGAAGCGAACTGGTCTGCCGGATCACATGCGTGCGATGCATCCGCCTCCCCAGGGAGTGGAACTGAGGAAGGCCGAGCTCCAGACACCGGCGAAGTCGAGCGGGGCGAGGCCGTGGAAGCCGCGAGAGGAGCCTGAAGACTCGATGCTGCGGGGAACGCCGAAATCAGGCGGCCCCAAGTCGGCGCTCGGTGTGGCGTTCGAGCGAACCGGACTCACGTCGGATCATCGCGATGGAGCTCGTGGATGGCACATTCTGAGAGATGAAGAGGGAAGGCTTGGGTCGTACCCACTGCATGAGCCTCTCGACGACGAGTCGGGGCCCGAGTAGTTAGATAGAGCGCCGGTCCGTCGCGTCCGGGAGTACGTGAGCCGGCACACGTGATCGCTGCACGAAGGGGCTTCCCCTGCGGCGGATCGTTCCTCTACCCTCGCCGGGCGCCGTCGCGCGTTGTGCGTCGCCTCGGTGCGACGGGAGGGAGCGAGCCCACCATGGCTTTCAAGTTCATGCACGCTGCCGACATCCACCTCGACAGCCCTCTGCGCGGCCTGGAACGCTACTCCGGCGCACCTGCTGCGGAGGTGCGCGGCGCGACGCGGCAGGCCTTCGTGAAGTTGATCGACGACTGCCTCGCGCAGGACGTGGCCTTCCTCCTGCTCGTCGGCGACCTCTTCGACGGGGCCTGGAAGGACTACAACACCGGGCTGTTCTTCACGTCGCAGATGGCCCGGCTGAAGGAGCGCGGCATCAAGGTGTTCATCGTGCGTGGCAACCACGACGCCGAGAACACGATGACCCGGTCGCTCCGCGCGCTCGACAACATGCACGTGTTCTCGCCGACGAGGCCCGAGACGCGGCGACTACCCGAGCTCGGGGTCGCCTTGCACGGGCAGAGCTACGCGAACACGGACGTACAGCACGACCTGTCGGCGAAGTACCCGCCGGCCGACCCCGGCGCGTTCAACATCGGCCTGCTCCACACCAGCGCCGACGGGAGCTCGAAGGAGCACGCGACCTACGCGCCGTGCAGCATCCAGGCGCTCGTCGACCGCGGCTACGACTACTGGGCCCTCGGCCACGTGCACCGGCGGCAGGTGCTGCGCACCGATCCGCTCGTGGTGTTCCCCGGCAACCTCCAGGGCCGACACGTCCGTGAGACCGGGCCCAAGGGCGCGACGCTCGTCACCGTCACCGGGGCGAAGGCCACCATCGAGGAGCGCCACTACGACGTGATGCGATGGCACTTCCGCAGCGTGCTGGTCGAGGGCGCGCGCTCGGCCTCGGCGGCCATCGACCGCGTGCACGAAGAGCTCGCCGCGCTCCGGGAGCAGGAGCGGGGACGACCTCTGGCCGTGCGCGTGCGGCTCCACGGCGCGACCGACGCCCACCGCGAGCTCGTGGGCGACGTGGAGAAGTGGACGAACGAGGTCCGCAACTGCGGCGCGCAGATCGACGACCTGTGGGTGGAGAAGGTCCACTTCGACACGAAGACGCGCATCGACCTGGAGGCCCTGCGGCAGCGCCCGACGCCGCTCGGTGAGCTGCTGCGCACGATCGAGGAGGCGCGCAAGGACTCCGACGTGCTCGCGGAGCTCGTGAAGGAGCTCGCGACGATGCAGGACAAGTTCGCCGCCCTCGACGAGCTCGACCGCCCGGCCTTCGACCGCACCGAGACGGTGCGCGACGCGCTGACGGACGTCGAGCAGTTGCTCATCCCGCTGCTCCTCGACGGAGGAGAAGCGTCGTGAAGTTCCTCCGGCTCGACCTGCTCGCCTACGGGCCCTTCACCAATCGTGCGCTGGTGTTCCCCGCCGAGGGACCGAACTTTCACATCGTGTACGGCCCCAACGAGGCGGGCAAGAGCACCACGCTCCGCGCGATCACGGGCTTTCTCTACGGCATCGAGAAGAACACCGGCGACGCGCACGTGCACCCGATGAGCGACCTGCGCATCGGCGCCACGTTGAAGCACGGATCGGGGGCGGAGCGCGCGTTCATCCGCAAGAAGGGCAACCAGGCGACGCTGCTCGACCGCGCGGGCGCCGTGATCGACGAGTCGCAGCTCCGGGCGTGGTTGAGCATCGCCGACCGAGAGCACTTCGAGCAGATGTTCGGGCTCGACCACGAGCAGCTCCGCGAGGCCGGCGCCGCGCTGAGCGACGCGAAGACCGACGTGGGCAAGATGCTCTTCGGCGCGTCACTCGACGGCACGACACTTCGCCATGCGCTTCTGCGCCTCGACGCGGAGGCCGACCGCCTGCTCTCGCCCGGCGGGAACGCGGGCGCGATCACCAAGGCGCTCGTGGCCTACCGCGACCACCTGAAGCGCGCGAAGGAACTCACCGCGCCGCACAAGGACTGGCAGTCGCTCCTGGCCGAGCTCGACACGGCGCAGGCCAGGAGCAAGGAGCTGTCGGCGCAGATCGTCGCAGTGCGCACCGAGCGCCATCGCAAGGAGCGCCTCCAGCGTGCACTGCCCTGGCTTCGGCAGCGCGAGGATGCGCTCCAGAAGCTCGCTGCGATGGGAGATGTGCAGCTCCTGCCGCTCGACGTCGATGCGCAGCGACGCGAGCTGGAGCGCATGTTGGAGGTCGCCCGAACGAGCCACGAGCGCGCCGAGGCCGAGCTCGATCGTGCGCGTCAGGACCGCGACGCGCTGCACCTCTCCGACGCGCTCCTCGCGGCCGGCGTGCGCGTGCGGCAGCTCCACGAGGACCTCGGCAAGTACAAGACCGAGCTGCGCGACATCCCCGGCGTGGTCAAGGAGATCGTCACCTACCGTAACGAGCAGAAGGAGGCGTTGCGGCAGATCGGGCGCGCGGAGGTCGACCCCAGGGACCTCGCGAGCCTGCTCGTCGACGAGGTGTCGCTGGAGCGGGTGCGCGTGCTGGAGCGGCAGGGCTTGAAGCTCCAGACGCGCCTCACCCAGACCCGCGAGAGCCTCTCGCAACGTCGCATGGACGTCTCGAAGCGCGAGGAGGCCCTCGCCGCCGCGCCCCCCGTGCCCGAGGTCGCGGTGCTCCGCGCGTCGTGGGAGCACCTGCGCCCCGACAAGGCGCTCGCCAGCTCGATTCGCGACGCGGAGACGGCCGTGGCGGCCCTCGACGCGGGGCTGAAGGCCGCGTGCGCGGGTCTCGCGCCGTGGAGCGGGCCCCCCGACGCCGCACCCGCGCTGTCCGTGCCCGCCGAGGACGTGATCCGCCAGTACGAGGCGGACCTCGCGGACGATGCGCGCGCCTCGGCGGAGCTCGCGCGTCGCCGCGCCGCCCAATCGGGTGAGCTCGACGAGCTTCGCCGGGCCCTCCAGGCGCTCACAGAGTCGGGCGAGCCGCCTTCGGAGCGCCAGCTCGCGGAAGCGCGGGAGCGGCGCAACCGCGGGTGGGAACTGGTTCGCCGCGCCTGGGAAGCGGGCCGCCCTCTCTCGGTCATCGACGATGCGTTCGCCTCGGAGGTGCCGCTCGTCGCGGCGTACGACGCGACCGTTCGCGTCGCCGACGAGCTCGCGGACGCGCTCCGCCGCGATTCGGCCCGCGCGGCGCAGTACGCCGCCCTCCAGCGTGACGAGCTGGCGAAGCGGACGGTGCTCGACGCTCTCGCGCGCGAGCAGTCGAGCCTCGAAGACCGTGCGCTGCGAAGATCCGACACGTGGCGACGACTGTGGGCGCCGTGCGGCTTCGAGCCGTCGTCGCCGCGCGAGATGCTCGCGTGGCGCGGGCGCTACGTGTCGCTCCTCGACGCGCTTCGCCGCCGCGATGAGGCCGCCGCGCGGTGCGAGTCGTTGAAACGCACCCTGCATGACCAGCAGCGGGAGCTGCTCGGGGCGCTCGCCCTCGCCGGAACTCCGATCGCCGAGACCGCTCCCTGGCTCACGGTGCTGCTCCACGTCGAGCAGACGTTGAAGCGCGCGACCGACCAGACCGCGGCTCACGTGGCCCTGCACAAAGGGTTGCTCGACGCGCGTCAGGAGGTCGTGACCCTGGAGGCACAAGGCGCCGAGTGCGAGCGGGAGCTCGGCCCGTGGCGCGACGCGTGGGGCGCCGCCGTCGCGAAGCTGCGCCTCACAGCCGACGCGTCGCCCGAGGAGGCCAAGGTCGTCATCTCGAAGCTCTCGGAGCTCGCACGTCTAGAGGGTGCGTGCGTGCGGCAGGAGGTTCGGTTGAAGGCCATCCGCAAGCAGGCCGACGAGTTCGAGGTGCGGGTGAAGGCTCTCGTCGCGGAGCTCGCCCCCGACCTCGCGGGCAAGCCCGAGGAGCTCGCCGACGGCCTCATCGACCGTCACGCCGAGATGACGAAGACGGCCGAGCGCCGCCGCGCGCTCGACGAGCAGGTGGCGAAGTACGAGCGCGACCTCGACGAGGCGAGGGTCTCCCTGGACTCGGAGCAGCGCCGCTTCGACACACTGTTGCGCGAGGCAGGCTGCGCGGACCTCGCCGCGCTGGAGGCCGCGATCGAGCGGTCGACGCACGCTCGGGCTCTCGACGCGGAGCGCGCCGAGGCCGAACGTCGTCTCGCAGAAGTAGGCGAGGGCTGGCGGTTGGAGGAGCTCGAACGCGCCGGGGCCGAAACCGACAGCGACCGGCTGGAGGCAGAGATCGCCGCGTTCGACGAGCAGCTCAAAGACATCGAGACCGCCCAGCACGAGCAGAACGAGAAGGTCGGCGCGCTGCGGGAGCGGCAGACGAAGTTCTCCGGCGCCGACGCTGCTGCGAGCGTGCTCGCCGAGGCGCACGAGTGCGTCGCCCAGGCGCGCACGCACGCGGATCGGTACGCGCGTTTGCGGCTCGCGACGGCGCTCCTTCGGAGAGGCGTGGAGAGCTACCGGCAGAAGAACGAGGGTGTGATCCTGCGGCGGGCGAGCCGGCTGTTCGAGTGCCTCACGCTCGGGCGCTACCAGCAGCTCTGCGTGCAGTACGACGGCGAGAAGGCGAAGCTGCGCTGCATGCGCGGGAGCACCGCCGTCGAGGTCGAGACCGCGCTCAGCGACGGTACGCTCGACCAGCTCTACCTCTCGCTCCGCCTCGCGAGCCTGGAGCAGCACCTGGAGTCGCAGGAGGCGATGCCGCTCGTGCTCGACGACATCTTCATCCACTTCGACGACGACCGCGCGCGGGCCGGGCTCCGCGTGCTCGCCGAGCTCGCCGAGAAGACGCAGGTGCTGCTCTTCACGCACCACGCTCGCAATCTCGAACTCGCGGCGAGTGCATTGAAGCCCGGCGCGTGGCAGGAGCATCGGTTCGATCCGCCGCAGGGCGTTGCCATGAGGCCGGCGTGACCGACGACACCTCCGCCAGGACGCCGCCACCGCCACGTCTCACGCGCGTCGATTCTGCGACGCCTCGGGAGGGCTGCCACACTCCGCGCATGCGAATCGTTACGCTGAACCTCCAGCACGGAGGGGGGATGCGCGTGAAGAGCCTGTGCGCGGCGCTCGACGGCTTCGAGGCCGACGTGGTCGTGCTCACCGAGTTTCGAAGCGGGCGTTCGGGTGACGCGGTCGGCGCGTGGCTACGTGTTCGCGGGTACACATGCTGCGCCAGCGCGCAGCCGCCCGAGAAGATCAACGGGGTCCTGGTCGCCGCCCGTCGAGGCGTCGCGTGTCCGCGTCCGCTGCCCGAGACGTCGCCGCACGCGCACCGGGTGGCGGAGTTGATGATCGACGGCCTCCGCATCACGGGGGCCTACTTCCCCCACGGCAAGATCAAGGACCGGTTCTGGCGCGACGAGTTCCTGCCGTACATGGCCACCCGCATCGACGGGCCAAGCCTCACGCTCGGCGACTTCAACACCGGCAAGCACAGGATCGACGAGGCGGGGTCAACCTTCTACTCGGCGGACTGCATCGAGGCACTCGAACGCGCCGGTTGGGTCGATCCCTGGCGGTCACGAAACCCGACGGCACAGGAGTTCTCGTGGTTCAGCCATACGGGGAACGGGTTTCGGGTCGATCACGCGTACGCGAGTCCCGCACTTGCGCCGCGCGTTTCGGCGTCGTGGTACGACCATTCGCCTCGTACGGCTCGCGTCACGGACCACGCGGCGCTGCTCGTGGAGTTGGTGTGGCCGTAGCGGCAGTTCCGTCGTGCGTTGCCCTCGCCGCGCTACGGGAGCAGTCGCTGTGCTTCTGGCAGGCGTTGGGGGCACGCGCGTCGCGTGGAGCACGCGCCCGCGAGCTACGTGCCGATCGATGCGAGACCGCACCGCAGGCTGGGCGGGTGACGCCGCGCAGGCCGCGACGGAGGCCGATCACCTCCACAACCTCCCGGAACTCTTGCAGCGCCTCGACCATGAAGGGCTGCACGCCTACTACTGGGATGCGATGCGCCTGTCGTACCTCGGCGCGAGCAAGCCCGAGTACGCGCAGTGGTTCAGCGCGCTCTGGACCGAGCTCGACGCGGCGAACCGCGAAGCGCGGGCGACGCACGTGGCCACGGGGCGCGCGATGAGGAGCGCCCGCGAATGGAAGGACTTCTACACCCGCGAGCGCGCGATGCTCGGCGAGACCGGCCTGCGGGAGCTGCTCGATCGCGCTCCCGGTGTCGAGCTCCCCGAGCGTGGTGCGCTGGTGTTCCCGCACACGCGCCTCACGCAGTCGGGGCGCCTCGTCGCTGCGGTCGCCGACGCGGTCGTACGCTCCGGCCGCGAAGAGGTCGTCGCGCTCGGCGTGCTGCACGGGGCCCGTGAGCGGGACGCCGACCTCGTCGCCCGCGCCCGCGCGGGTGAGACCGAGGCCGTTGCGTCGCTGCGGCGCGTGCACGGTCCCGGCGCCGTCGACGACGCGGGGCACTGGTGCGAGGAGTTCTCTCTCGACGGGTTCGTGGCGCTGCTCAGACTGGCCGCCCGTTGCGCCGGGCGAGCGCCTCCGCGCGTCGTGGCGCGCTTCCCGTTCGTGGTCGGTGACCACCCCTGCGACCTGACGGGCCTCGACGAGCTGCGCGAGCTCGTGGCCCGCGGCGCTGTGCTCGTCGCGACCGCCGACCCGATCCATCACGGCCACGGCTACGGTACACTCCCGGATCGCTGCCGACCGCGCGAAGACGCGGCGACGATGGCGTTCGTGCGGAGCTCGATCGAGGAGGGCTTCGGGCTGCTCACGCGGGGTGACTTCGCGGCGTTCCTGCGCCACGCGGCGGAGGCGCGCTCGGACTTCCGCGACGCGGGGCCCGTGCTCGCGGAGTTGCTCCGCGATGGCGCGGGCGAGATCACGGCGCGCGTCGAGGACATCGCGCTGGTGGACTACAGCGACGTGCTAGGGGCGCCAGAGCCGACGTGGGTCGCGGGCGCGCTCGCGACGTTCGCGCGGGCGTGATCGGCGCGCTGGCGAGGTTGCGTTGCAGACGACCGGGTGCGCTCGAAGGCAACGCACTCGACGTGGTGATACTCTCGCGGAGCGATGAGCGTTGCTTCGGAGGTAGGGGTTCCGAAGGCGATCTGGAGGGTCGTGGCGGTCGCGTGCCTCGTCCTTGCGGGCGTCGGGGTCACGCGCAACGTCGCCACGCGTCTACGCGCGCGACGGGAACGCGGCGTGATCGATGTGCTTCTGGCGAATGACTTCGAGATGTCCGTCGGTGAAGCGATTCCCATCGCCGTGGCCGAGCGCAGGTTGGGCAGCACGCCGTGGAAACGATGGGAGACGTGCGATCCCGAAGCTCGACGAGGGTGGAGTGAAGTAGAGGCGCCGCATTCCAGTTCAAGCGGGGGCACGTGCGTCATCGGGCCGCTCGCATGGAAGGTCCGCGCGGGGTACGACAACATGACGCGTGCAAGCTACTCCTACGTCGAGGGGCCGTTCACGTGCGTGATCGAGGGCTCCGAGAGGGGAGCACCGCCTGAGTACCAACAGCCTTCGCAGGCTGCGCGGTTCGAGTACCGCACCTCCGCCGACAGCGCCGTGGCCGAGTATCGCTGCACGGAGACCTCCGAGGGCATCGGCGCACCACCAGCACTCGCAGCGGCGCGCTCGAAGTACGTCCCGGTTCGCTCCGCGACGTACTGCGCGCGTGCGGCGCTCGCCTTGCTGCTTGCGGCGGTGTTCGCCGCGGTCATGCAGAGCAGGTCCTTGCGACGTGACCTCGCGCGACCGTGGCATCGGGCGGTGCGCGTGTCCGACGACCGCGCGCAACTCGACGACGGACGCCTCGTGGTGATCGATCGCCCGCGCGCGGGATGGCCCCCCACGACGGACATGTTGCTCATTCTGGAAGAGCAGTCCGGCGTCCCCTATCGCGACGGCGAGACGCTGCGTGCGATCGCGACACGCACCGGGACGATGGAGGCGCTCCGCGAAGCCTCTTCCAGAAGCGAGCGGCGCCGCTGGCAACTCGTTGCGGCACTCGCGCTTCTCTCCCCGATTGTCGCGTGGGTCGGGCGCTTCGTATGGGCGACGGCGAACCAGATCGGGCTGTGACGGGGCCCTGCCCTTCGGGATCGAATCTCCGCGCGTCGTGCGCGAGCCGACCTTGCTCACCGATGCTCGGATGACGCCGTGCGGAACGGGTGCAGCAGCGACACGTCCGAGCGACGGATCTCGATCGCGTGCGCGATGCAGCCGGCGGCCTCGTCGAGCTCGTCGAGCAGGCGCTGCGTGCGGCCGTTCACCAGCGCGAGGCACACGAGGGCGACGACCGCGACCAGCAGCCCGCCCGCGGCGCAGTGCATCGCCTCCGCGAGCTGGCCTGCGATGAGCTCGGCCTTCCGCGCGGGGTCGATCGTGGGGCTGCCGTCGCCGTGGCTGCCGACGCAGGCGTAGCTGGTGACCAGCCCCGTGATGGTGCCGAACAGGCCCGTCCACACGGAGACGTTCGCGAGCGAGGTGAAGCACGCGGTACGTCGTTCGAGGCGCGGACGTTCGAGCTGCGCGACCTGTTGCAGCGCGGCGCTCACCTCGTGCTCGGGGCGGTCGGCGACGAGGAGCCCCGCGAGCGTCATCCGCGCGACCGCCGACGGGTGCGCGAGGCAGAGCGAAACGGCGCGGTCCATGGCTGTTACCGGGCAAGCTGGTTGAGGGCGTAGCGCACCGGCTCGTTGATGGGCATCACGAGCGTGGCGCGGGGGTGC
>JBDHVF010000132.1:0-13480 GCA_039809605.1 Polyangiales bacterium
GCGGGGGGTGAGGGTATGCAGGCTACTCCCGGGCACCCCCTCCCGCGTCCGCGGGAGGGGGACGGGGGGAGGGCTCACAGAAAGTAGTCGGGCCACAGGTCGGCCGTCGGGTCGACCTGATAGCCCGACAGGTCCGTCATGCCCTCGGCGCGCAGCACCTCTTCGTCGATGAAGAAGTTGCCCGTGCACGCGCGCGAGGGGCGCGTGATCACCGCGTACGCGGCGTCGGCCATGATCTCGGGCTTGCGGCTGTGGCGCACGGTCTCGTCGCCGCCCAGGAGGTTCTGCACCGCCGCCGTGTCGATCACGGTCTTCGGCCAGAGCGCGTTCACCGCCACGCCGCGCTCGCGGAACTCCTCGGCCATGCCCAGCACGCACAGGCTCATGCCGTACTTCGCCATGGTGTACGCGACGTGCGGCGCGAACCAGCGCGCCTCGATGTTGAGCGGCGGCGAGATGTTGAGCACGTGCGGGTTCGACGCCTTGAGCAGATGCGGCAGGCACGCCTGCGTGGTCACGAAGGTGCCGCGGGTGTTGATCTGGTGCATGAGGTCGAAGCGCTTCATGGGCGTCTCGAGCGTGCCCGCGAGGTAGATCGCGCTGGCGTTGTTCACCACCACGTCGACGCCGCCGAAGGCCTCGAGCGCGCGGCCCACCGCGTCGCGCACCTGCTCCTCGCTGCGGATGTCGACCACGCACGCCAGGGCCTTGCCGCCCGCGGCCTCGACCTCGGCGGCCACCGTGTGGATCGTGCCCGGCAGCCTCGGGTCGGGCTGCGAGGTCTTGGCCGCGATGACCACGTTGGCGCCGTCGCGCGCCGCGCGCAGCGCGATGGAGCGCCCGATGCCGCGGCTCGCGCCCGTGATGAAGAGGGTCTTGTTGCGGAGGCTCATGGCCGCGGAGTCTCGCAGACTTTCTCCGCGCGGTGTTCCGAGAACCTCGCGCCCCGGTACGATGTCGGACACCCTCACCATGCACCGACCTCACGCGGGCCTCCACGCGCTCGGCATCGCCTGCCTCGTCACCCTCACGGCCCACGCACAACAGGCCCCGCGCCCGCTCTCGGTGCGCTTCGAAACGCCCCCCGGCGGCGTGGTCGACGGAGACCTCGTGGTGAGCCTCGAGGCCGCCGTGTCGGACCCTCGCGTGCGCACCGCGATGCTCACGGTGAACGGCGTGAGCTACGAGGTGCCCGTCGAGCAGGGGCGCGTCGCGCAGCGCGTGGTGGCGGTGCCGGGCAACAACCGGGTCATCGTCTCGGTGGCGCGCGACGGGGCCGTGGCGCGCGACGCCGCGACGTTCTTTCTCCGCGGCCCGCGCGTCGAGCTCGTGGTGGTGCTCGGCTGGGCCTCGCGCGGAGAGATCATCGACCTCTGGACCCGCGAGCCCTCGGGCGAGACCTGCAAGTGGGACCACCGCGAGACCCGCGCGGGCGGCCGCCTGCTCGACTTCTCGGCCGACGCCATCGGCTTCGGCTCTCAAGCCTACGTGCTCCCGTCGGTGACGGCCGGGCGATACCGGGTGAAGGTGCACTACTGGTCGGCCGCGTCGTTCGAAGACAACGAGGGCATCTACGCGTGGAGCGAGGGCATCGCCCGCCTCGACGAGCTCGACGCGTCGCTCGCGAGCGCCGTCGACCCCGAGCGCCAGGGCCTCTTGCGCGACCGCGACGACGTGGTGCGACGCCTCGACCGATGGGCCCGGCCCGCGGCCCCGCAGACGCCCGTGCACGCCGAGGTGGTGCTCTTCGCCAACAGCCCCCACGAGCGGCGGTGGCGCTTCGACCGAACGCCCCAGCGCACCGGGCAGCTCGAGACCCTCGGCGAGGTCGAGGTCACCGGCAAGATGATCCGCGCCGCGCGCGCGGCGGAGGAGGCCCGATGAGCCGCGCCACGACGCTCCTCGCGCTGGCCCTCGCGCTGGCGCCCACGGCCGTGACCGCAGACCCCGCGGCGACCACGCTGCCGCTCGACCTCGACGAGCGGCCCTTTCTGCTCGTCGACGCGCCGCGACGCTACCTGCCCGGCGAAGCCGCGTTCGTGCGCGTGCAGAAGGCCCATGGAGGCCCCGTGCAGCTCGGCGTGTTTCGCCTCCACGCGCTCGCGTCGTTCGTGACGTCGCCGCTCGATCGTCAGGGCGTGTCGATCGCCGCGACGCCCGTGGGCGCCGAGGCCGAGTCCCTCCTCGTGCGCGGCGGCGCGCTCCCCCGTCGCGGGGGCCTGGTCGACCTCGTGTCGTTGCAGCGCGTGGTGCTCCAGGCGCGCCCGCAGGTGCGGCGCGCGGTGGGCAACGAGGCGGCGGTCTACGACTCCAACGAGACCGACGAGGGAGCGGCCGAGACCTGGGGCGTGAACGCGGGCGACTGGGCCGACGAGCGCGTCCCGCTCGGCGCGCTCCCCGCGGGCGTGTACCTCGTGCGGGCGCACGCGGGCGGATGGGCCGCCACGGCCATCGTGTCGGTGTCGGGCCTCACGGTGCTCGCGCGCCGCGGCGACGCGCGCGACCGCGTGGTGGTGACCGACGGCGAGGGCGTTCCGCAGGCGAACGTGACGGTGCAGCGCTTCGTGAACGGGGCCGCGGTCGAGAGCGCGCGCACCGACGCGCAGGGCGCCGTCGAGATGCCCGCGCGCGACGACCACGAGCTGCGCTACGTGGCGGTGCGCGGCGACGACGTGGCGTGGGCCGACGCGTCGCACGTGCGCGCCGATGCCTGCGACGTGCGCGTGTACATGGGCGTCGGCCGCCCCGCGTTCAGGCCCGGCGAGGCGGTGAACGTGCGCGGCCACGCGCGCGGCTGCGTCGACGGCCGCGACGCGCCCCTCGGCGACGAGCCCGTGGAGCTTCGCACCGGCGACGAGGGCGCCCCTCGCGTCACCGCGCGCACCGACGCCGACGGGAACTTCGTCGCCGAGCTCCCCGCGGCGTCGGAGCTCATCGCGCGCGTGCGAGGGCGCGACCACCGCCGCACGCTGCACCTCGACGCGCGACCGCTCCCTCGACGCGCGCTGCGCCTGCGCCTCGACCGCACCTGGGCCGCCGCGGGCGAGGCCGTGACCGTGAGCGCCGCCGACGAGCAGGGCGCGTGGCCCGAAGACGCCACGGTGACCTTTCGAACGCCCGGCGGAGAAGGGCGTTCGCGCATCGGGCCGGGCCACCCCGCGAGCTTCACGTTCGTGATGCCCGCGACCGACGACCCGCTCGCGCGTCGCAGGGTGCGCGCCGAGGTGCGCCTGCGCGACGCGGTCACCTACGCCGAGGGAGAGCTCTGGACCGGCGCCTGGCCCGACCTCATCGAGCTCACCTCCGACGAGACGCGCGGTGAGCCCGGTCGAGACGTCTCCGTGAGCCTCTCGGTGAAGGACCTCGGCGGCCGCCCCCACGCGGGCGCGGTGACCGTGCGCGTCTTCGGCAGCGACGGCAACCGCGCCGTGGGCGCCGCGCGGTGGAGCCGCGACCTGCGGCTCGGCGAGGCGGGCTCGCGCGAGCGCGTGACGCTGGCGGGCGAGGGGCCGTGGTGGATCGAGGCCGCGCCCTCGGGCGACGTGCGCGCTTCGAAAGCGTCGCTCGTGGTGTGGGAGCGCGAGCGCCCCGCGTCGCTCTCGGGCCGCGGCGCGCTCGCGGTGCAGCCCTCCGCGGGCGTCGCGGCGCCGGGCCATCCCCTCGCGCTCACGCTGCGCGCGCCCGCCGTCGGCAGCACGCTCCTCACGCTGGAGCAGGGCGGCGTGTGGGCGTCGCGTCACGCAGGGGGCGGAGGCGTGTTCGAACTGCCCGTGCCCGAGGGGGCGAGGGGACTGGCCACGGTGGTGGCGACGCACGTTCACGCGGGCGAGGTGAGCTACGCGAGCGCGGCCGTCGAGGTCGAGACGTCGCGGCGCTTCGGGCTGCGCGTGTCCACGGACCGTCGCGCGTACGGCGCGGGCGCGAACGCGAGGGTCACCGTGGCCGCGCGCAACGACGACGGCGCCCCGCGCGACGCCGTGGTGTCGCTCTGGGTGGCCGACGCGGGCTGGTGGGAGATCGCCGACGAGGACCACCCCTCTCCCGACGCGTTCTTCAGGCTGCCGGGCCGGCGCGCGAGCGCGGGCGACAGCGCGCACCCGCGGGGCTACGGCGCCGAAGAGGGCCGCCGCCTCGACACCGCCCTCGAGTGGAACGGCCGCCGCCTGCCGGGCACCACCTTCCGCCACGCGTGGGGCCACGCGACCGAGCTCTCGCGCTTCGAGATGGTTGGCACCTTCGGCGACATCGCGCGCCGCCTGGCGCAAGACGCCGGGCTCGCGGGCGCCGTGGTCTGTTCGGAGACCGAACGATCGCTCGGCCGCGTCCACGCGAAGGTCACGGCGGTGCCCTGGGACATGGCCGCCGTGCGCATCGCCACGGCCACCGAGACCACCGCCACCGTGTCGGGCCGCGTGCTGCACTTCGACTGCGGCGCGAGCCTCGGCGCGCAACGCATGGGCACGACGGGCCACGGCTCGGGCTCTGGCTCGGGCTCGGGCCACGGCGCCCTCGGGCGCGCCCGCTCGCAGACGCTCGACGGAACCGTCTTCTTCCTCGGCACCCGCCGCCTCGGCCCGACGGGCACGGCCACGCTCGACGTGCCGCTCCCCGACCACCCGGGCCGCTGGCGCGTCGAGGCGCTCGCCATCGCCGACGACGGCGCGGGCACCTCGGCGCACGCGGTCGCCACCACCTCGCTGCCCGTCGAGGCGCGCGTCGAGCTCCCCACCACGCTCGCCGTCGGCGACGAGGCCCGCGGGTCGCTCTCGGTCGAGTCCACCGTGCTCGCGAGCCGCGAGGCGTCGTTCGAAGTCACCACGTCGCGAGGGCTCTCGCTCACGACGCCCGCGAGCGCGCGGGTCACCGTCGACGCGCAGGGCCGCGCGACCGTGCCGGTGGCCCTGCGCGCGTCGGAGCCCGGAGACCAGACCGTGACCCTCTCGGTGACGTCGACCGCGGACCCGCGCGTCACCGACCGCGTCGAGCTCGCCGTGCGCGTGCGCAACGACCCCGCGCGCCAGCCCGTTCACGTCGACGCGCCCGTGGGGCCCGACGCGAGCGAGGTGGAGCTGCGCGTGCCCCCGCTCACGGCGCCCGCGTCCCTCACGGTGCGCGTGGGCGGCGGCGTCGAGCAGGGCGCGACGGCCGTGCTCGACGCGTTGCGCGAGCCCCGGTGGAACCTCCCGTCGCTGCGCCTCGACCGCGTGATGTCGCTGCTGGCGCTGCGCGAGGCGCTCGCCCATGCCCCCTCGGCGGCGCTTCTCGACGAGGTGCGGCGCTCTCTCTCGGGCGAGACCGCGGCGCTGCGCGAGCACCTCCGCGCGGCGGGCGGCGTCTCGTGGTGGCGGCGCATGCGCCCGTCGCCCTGGCTCACGTCCGAGCTCCTGTGGGCCGTGGGCCCCGACCTCGAAGCCGCCGAGCGCGCCGACGCCGTGGCCGTGGTCACCGCCGCCGCGCGCGACCCGCTCGCGTCGCTCCCGGTGGCGGCCCGCGCCGCGGCGGCGCTGGCGCGCGTCGACGCGTCGTCGGCGCTGGTGGGACCGCTCGTCGACCGCGTGGTCTCGGGCCGCGGCGACCTCGACGCGCTCACCTGGGCGCTGCGCGCGGCTCGGCTGGCCCGCGACGACCGGCGCTCGCGCGAGATCGGCGCCGCGCTCGCGGCGGCGCTCGATCGTACGGTGGCGAACCATCCCCAGAGCCCGTGCGCGGGCGTCCACTGGCTGCTGTGCATGGAGTCGTATGGTGACCGAGCGCTGGTCGCCCGCGCGGCGAGGGAGCTCGTGCGCCTCGACGCCGCCCACGAGCCCATCGCCGCCCGCGCGCTCGCGTGGATCGTTCGCAACCCCACGGTCTCGCCCGGTCCCCGCTGGGGAACGGTCGAGGGCGAGGTGGTGGCGCTGCAGGCCGCGCTCCCCGCGGGCGCTTCGACGAGCGAGGCCAGCGTGCGCTTCGGCGGGCGCGAGCTCGCGCGCGTGCGACCCGGCGCGAGCGCCACGGTCACGGTGCCGGGCGACGGGGTGCTGTCGGTGGTGTTCGAGCGCGAAGAGCGCCGCGCGACGCGCGCCGTGATCGAAGGAGAGCTCGGCGCCGTGGCCCCGACGACCTCGGTGGGCCCCGGCGCGCTCGCGACGCGCGTCGAGACGAACGCAGGCGCCGCGGAGCTCGTGGCCGAGTTCACGCTCCCCGCGGCCGCGCGCGACGTCGAGCTCGGCGTGCCGCTGCCCGCGGCGTACGCGCCGGCGTTTCGTTCGGGCGCGAACGACCTCGTACGCGCCGCGGGAGGTCGCCGCGCCGACCGCTGGGGCTTCGACCTCGCGAGCTGGGACTTCTACGCCCTCGACCGCGCGCCCGCGCCGTCGCGCCCCCGCGTCGAGGCCACCGACGGCGGCGTGCGGGTGCGCTACGGGTCGCTCCCCGCGGGGCGCCACACCCTGCGCCTCCCGCTCACGGCCGCGGCGCAGGGGCGCTTTCACGCGGGCTCGGCGTGGATGCGCGCCGACGGAGGCCGCGTCTGGTCGGTCGCCCCCGCGATGGAGGTCGAGTCGCGTTGATTCGCCGCGGCCGTTGCTCTACCTCCGTGCGTACGGAGGCGACGCGATGGCAGGCACGGTGCTCGTGGCAGGCGCGACCGGCGCGCTCGGTCGGTACGTGGTGTCTTCGCTCGCGTCGCGCGGGTGGCGCGTGCGGGCGCTCTCGCGCGACGAGGCGCGCGCGACGGCCGTGCCCGGCGTGGCCGACGTGCGCCGCGGCGACGCGCTCGACCCTGCCACCCTCGCGGGGGCCTTCGAGGGCTGCGACGCGGCGTTCTCGTGCCTCGGCGCGAGCGTCGACCCGTCGCCCGCGAAGGGCTGGCGCAGCTACGCCTCGGTCGACCTGCCGGCCAACCGAGCGCTCGTCGACGCCGCGCGCGCCGCGGGCGTGGGGCGCTTCGCGTACGTCTCGTGCCTGCACGACGAAGAGATGAAGCGCTCGCTCCAGTACGTGTCGGCGCACGAGGCCGTGGTCGATCACCTGCGCGCCTCGGGGATGCGATGGTCGGTGCTGCGCCCCACGGGCTTCTTCTCGGCCTACGCGATGCTCTTCGACATGGCTCGCAAGGGCCTCGCGCCGGTCATCGGCGACGGGAGCGCGCGTTCGAACCCCATCCACGAGGCCGACCTCGCCGAGGCGTGCGCCGACGCCGTCGAGGGGCTCGCGCCCGAGGAGGTTCCCCTCGGCGGCCCCGAGGTGCACACGCGCCGCGAGGCCGTGGAGATGGCCTTCGCGGCGATGGGACGTCCAGCGCGAATCGTGTCGATGCCCGCGGGGCTGGTGCGGGCGCTGTGCGTCCCGCTGCGGCTGGTGCTGCCGCGCACGGCGCACATCACCGAGTTCGTCGCGTACGTGAGCACGCACGACTGCGTGGCCCCCGCGCGCGGTGCGCGCACCCTCGAGGGGTACTTCCGCGAGCTCGCCGCGGCGCTCGACGGACGCGCGCGGAATCACTAGATTCCCTGTGCCATGAGACGGTCTCTCGTGCTGGCTTCGCTCGTCGTAGCGCCCGCGGCTTCGGTCGCGCAGGAGCAGCGCTGCGACTGCGTGGCGAACGAGTGCCGCGCCCCGCAGCCCGCGGTGGTGACGCTCGCGGGTCACCTGGTGAGCGGAACGGGCTCGGACCCCTCGGGCCGCATCGAGCTCTACGTCGCGCTCGAGACGCGGCGCCCGGTGTGCGTCGAGGTGGCCGACCCCGAGCACCCGCCCGCTCGCATCGTGACCACGGGGCAGCGGTTTCAACTGACCTCGCCCGACCCCGCGACGCTGCGCCGTTTGAGACACATGGTCGGTCAGGCCGCCACGCTGCGCGGCACGCTCTCGATGCGACGCGACGGGGCGCACTACACCGCGCTGGTGTTCGAGGTGCGCGCGATCGGCCTCGCGCCCGCGTCGAGCCGCGGTTGACATCGCCCCCACCTTCGCGCGATCGAAGCGCTCCCCGATGCGCGACCGCACCCCCTGCTGCCTCGACCCCGCCAACCGCTGTGGAACCCGCTGGAAGGAGCTCTGCGCCTGGATCGGGCGCGTCACGGGCAAGGGCCACCGCATCGTGACGCTGCAGGGCGACGAGCAGGGCCGCACGCCCTTCTTCGCGCAGCCCGTGGGCTTCGACGGGCGGACCTTCTTCGTCGCGGGCGACCGCGGCTGCGACACCGAGAAGCTCCTGCACGAGGCGTGTCACTTCCTCGTGTCTCCGCGCGAGCGGCGCAACATGGTGAACTACGGCCTGGGCCCGGGGCCCTTCAGGCCCGTCGACGACCTCGTCTCCGACAACGAGGAGGTCGCCGTGTCGCTGCTCCAGATGAAGCTCGCGCCCTACTTCGGCCTGCCCGAGCACAAGATGCCGCGGCCCGACTACAACGTCGCCAACCGCCGTCACCTCGACTGGGACGAGTGCGAGGCGCGCGCCGACGAGGTCTTCGCGAAGCTCGTCTCGACGCTGCCCGCGATGCCCGAGGCTACCCCCGCGGGTCGAGGCGGTCGCGCAGCCAGTCGCCGGTGAGGTTGAAGCCCAGCACGGTCACCGCGATGGCCGTGCCCGCGATCACCGCGAGGCGCGGAGAGCGCAGCAGGTGGGCGGTTCCCTGGTCGAGGAGGGCGCCCCACGACGCGGTGGCTCCGGGGCCGAGCCCGAGGAACGACATCGACGCCTCGGCGAGCACCGCCGCGCCGAGCCCGAAGGTGGCTTGCACGATCAGCGGTCCCGCGGCGTTGGGCATCACGTGGCGAAGAAAGACCCTCGCGGGAGAGGCTCCGAGCGCGCGCGCGGCGACGACGAACTCGCGGTCGCGAAGGCGCAGCACCTCGGCGCGGGCCACGCGCGCGTAGCCGACCCAGCCGGTGACCGAGAGGGCGAGCACCATGTGCTCCACGCCGGGCCGCGGCACCACCGCGAGCACCGCCATGTTCAAGATGATCGACGGGAACGACTGCGCCGCGTCGGTGAGCCGCGCAAACGCAAGCGCCACGCGCCCGCCGAGGAACTCCGCGGCGCCGCCGAACATCGCGCCCGCCGTGAGCGAGAGGGCGACGGTGCAGAGCGACACCACGCCCGCGAGCCGCGCGCCGTCGAGCAGCACCGAGAGCACGTCGACGCCGTTCTCGGCCGTGCCGAGCCAGTGCGCGCGCGAGGGCGGCGAGAGCTCGTGCGCGAGGTCGATCGCGCGCGACCCGTAGGGCGCCAGCCACGGCCCGGCGAGCGCCGCGAGCGCGAAGAGCGACACCATGGGGAGCCCGAGGGCGGCGCGTCCGTTGAGCTTCACGGCGTCACGTACGGATGCGCGGGTCGACGGCGGCGTAGGCCAGGTCGACCGCGAGCTGGATGAGCACCACGGTGGCCGCGACCACCACCACGCACCCGAGCGCGACGGGCGTGTCTCTGCGCTGCAGGGCGTCGAGAAAGAGCGAGCCGAGGCCCCTGCGGTCGAAGATCTTCTCGGTGATCACCGCGCCGCCGAGCAGCGCCGAGAGCTGCGCGCCGCCCACCGTGAGCAGGGGTACGAGCGCCGAGCGCAGGCCGTGCTTGACCACGACCTCGAGCTCCGAGAGGCCGCGCGCGCGGGCGGCGGTGATGTACGGCTCGCGCAGCACCTCGCGCAGCGACGCGCGGCCCATGCGCGTGAGGATGCCCGCGAGCCCCGCGCCCAGCGTGATCGACGGCAGCGCGAGGGACGCGAGGCCCGACGCGTCGGGGCCGGGGAAGGGCAGCACCGGCACCGCTACGCAGAAGAGCGCGATGAGCATCGGGCCGATCCAGAGCGAGGGGAGCGCCATGCCCGCGAGCGAAGCGACGCCCACCGCCGCGTCGACGCGCGTGCCGGGCCGCGTGGCGGCGACGAGCGCGAGCGGCAGCGAGACGAGCCACGCGACGAGGGTGGCGCTCCCCGCGAGGGCGGCGGTGTCGGGCCACACCTCGGCGATCTCGGCGAAGGCCGTGCGGTCGCGGTGCACCGACGATCGCCCCATGCCGTGAAACGCGAGGTCGCTCAGAAAGAGCCCGTACTGAACGGTGAGGGGCCGGTCGAGGTGGCGCTCGCGGCGGCACTCGGCGCGGTCCTCCGCGGTGGCCGTCTCGCCGAGGTCGAAGTCGCAGGGGTCGCCTGGAAGCGCGTGCAAGAGGGCGAAGCACAGCGTGGCGACGGCGAGCACCGTGAGGGCCCCCGCGCCGAGCCTGCGCGCCAGGAACCCCAGGAGCTTCATCGCGTCTGGACGCACCAGCCCGGGTACTGCGGCGACGGGTCGGCGATGCGGTTGCAACTCTGCCCCGGCGGCAGCACCTCGGTGGTGCTCTGGAGGCACGCGGGCGGGTCGGGCCGCACGCAGTGGTAGTCGCTGCGGCAGTCGCTGTCGTCGTTGCAGCCCGCCATGCAGTAGCGCCTGCGCAGCCGCGGCGCGTGGGCGTCGAAGTAGACGCACACGCCGTTGTCGGGGCAGCTCCCCGGCTCGCACGCGACGACGGTGCAGTACCCGCCCGTCTGCGAGAGGTCGCAGGTGCGGTCGGCCGAGATGCTGCAGTCGGTGTTGGCCGTGCAGCTATCGCCGATCACCTTCTTGCAGGCGCCAGGGAGCAGCAGCGCGAGCGAGGCGGCGATCGCGGCGAGCGTGGGTCTTCGTCGAAGCATCGATGCGGCGCGGACGCTATCGCAGCGGTCGCGGCAACACAACGGCTCGATGAGCACCCGCCGTCACGAGAGTCACGGAGCGGCTCCGCATCGGCTCGTGGCTACGCCGCTCACTCGAAGACATCACGAAGGCTCTTCGCGTCGAGACCCTGAGGCATCCCCTCGTTTTCTTGCAGGGAATCGACGGGGTTTGGAGGCCCCCACTCCCAGCCTCGCCCCCGCCTCGGGGGCGATGGGGCCGGACGAGATGGAGGGCACAGAGGCTCGTCGATCACGCGCGGCATCCACTCGTCGAACGCCTGCTACGTGACCTACAACACGCGATACCGGTCATGACCGAGCCGCTCGAACAGCGCCCCTTCGGTCTGGGCACACCCGCAGGCACCCTTGTTCGTGCGGTTGCGGCAGTGGTCGGAGGGCATCACCCAGTCCTGCTGGGGCTCCAACTCCGGAAACGCCGTCACGAACGCGGCCCGAACCCTGGCCCGCGTGACCTCCTGCCCACTGAGCGGTTGCACCGCCTGAGCCAGAGAGTCGTGAAACCTGCTCACAGCCTCCGTGTAACCCATCGCTCACCTCAGGTTGTCAGGGCCGGGACGCGCCGAGGGGGACTCGGTTCGGGCCTGGGCGGTCTGCTCGCGGCGCGACACCTGACTGCATGTCGACGTGAACTCCACAGCTACGTGTCCTTCCATCGCCCGAAGCAAGGACCGCAGACCGGACAGATCGATGGAAGCGCTTGATCATCGTCGAGATAGCTACCCGCAAGGACCTCGCCGCTTACGCGCCCATGTCGCGTCGCACAGTCTAGACACATGAAAGCATCGAGCATCTCGGAGCCGTCGTCGAAGAGATCGATGCACACGAAGACGAGTCTGCCTGGGTCGGCGGGCACGACCGCCGACAGTCGGCCGTAGCTCCCGGCCAACACATGCTCGCAACAAAGGGGACCACCTTGCCTGCCGTGCACCTCGCAGATCACGACTCCCAAGCGTCTATCTCCGTCTGCCTGACGGCTGGCCGATGTGCCGCCGCAGTGGGTGAAGAGGGTGAGCGGCGGGCGGGGTGGGAGCGGTCGGCACCATCGGCTTGTTCGGCACGGCCGACGATGCGGAGCGCTCCGCCAAGGTCACAGCGAAGCGCATTCCCTCGCGAGTTCGTCGCGCGTCCTCTGCCTCGTGGAGCCCACCATCTCGCTCGTTCCCACTGTCGATCAACACCCACCTCCAGCAGTTCTTTAAGCGATGTCGTGGTCAACACGCATTGCTTACAGAGAACGATACACGTTACGACAACCGCGTGTTGGCATTAACTCGGCGAGGCAACTCTGGGTCAAGCAGCGGTCGTCACTCGCCATAGCTGGCCACCTTTCGCTGTCAGAGCGCCGACCCCACAGCCCAGTGGTCGGCAACCTCGGCCCCCGTCAGGGCACGAGGGTACACCGCGAGTTCGTCGATCACCCCATTAAAGTAATAGTCAGGCGCGGGGCTCTCTGTGAGCCCCGCTCCGATCCTGGCGCCACCTGACATGTTCGCGGCGAACGAGAATGCGGTACTGGAGGCAGCGAGGCTTCCATCAACATAAATCCGTGTGTCGAAAGCAGCGAACACCACGACGACGTGGTAGGTTCGTCCGAGCGTGCCGGTTTCCGATACGGATAAGGTCTGCCACGTTG
This sequence comes from Polyangiales bacterium, assembly GCA_039809605.1. GTDB lineage: Bacteria > Myxococcota_A > Polyangia > Polyangiales > CAISKJ01. The sequence goes on from JBDHVF010000132.1 coordinate 12,331, forward strand.
AAGTTGAGCCGTCTCCATAGAAGAGGTCCCACCTATTGGAGTCGCCGAAGTACAGCGCTAGACCTCGACGACGAGGCGTAGCTTCGCGTGAGGTGAATACGGAGCGGTAGGTGCCTGGCGAACCATCCACCCGCACCCACGCTTCGACGCTGGCGCTCGCGGGGTTGAGCGTTGGAGTGTATGGCACCTCTAGCCTGCCACCTCCATTGAACGCTAGCGCTCGTCCACCGCCCACCAGGCCCGGTCGAGCGAAAGTGACGCCGGTCGTTGCCGTTGCCGTGAGGTGCGCTACCTCATCGGTCGCGACGGGGCCAACACTCTCTTCGAAGCGCCAGTACACGGCCGGTCGGGTCGCCCTCACGACGTCCGCGTAGGAGACGCAACTGCCAGCGCCGCGGCAGACGGTTCCCGCTGAACAGGCTGCGCTCGTGAACGCCGCGCCGTCCCGGTCGCACATGCGGCGCGTGTGCAGATCCAAGCAGGTGGTCTCCGCGGGCGTACAGACCCGCGCAACACACCGCCCCGCGGCGCAGGTCTGGCCCGCGGTGCAGGTGCTCGTGCAAGAGCCACAATGCGCGGGATCGGTGGCGAAGTCCGCGTCGCAGACCCGCGCGTCCGTCACGTCCGGGGGACGATCCTCCGATCCCATCGCATCGACAAGGGCATCCAGGCCAGTGGCATCATCCCCCGTCGCGTCCATGACGCGGGAGTCCGTCGCGCCCATCGTGTCGCTCGGTACATCTGCAGCGTCATCCAACGCATTCGCGTCGTTGCCCGCCACATCCATCCCGACGTCGGGCGGGTTCGCGTCGAGCATCGCGTTCCCGTCGGAAGGGCCCGTGTCAACGCGCGACGCGTCCTGCCCCGCATCGCCCGCCGTGCACCCGCACACGCTCCAGACGCCAGGGGGCCGACACTCCTGCACACCACTCACACCACCGCTGCATGGGCAAGTTTGAACACGCCCAAGTTCACATTGGGGTGTGGGCGAAGGCGAAGCGCACGCGATGAACAGCAAGACGCTCCCAAGCAGCCTCATAGCGCGAGGCTACGGACACGCCTACATGGTGTCAAGATCATGCAGGGCCGGGTAGCTACGGAAGCCCCGACCGCGAAGGCAACTTTTCGGCAGACACCTTCGACTTCTCGT
>JBDHVF010000133.1:0-13384 GCA_039809605.1 Polyangiales bacterium
AGGCGCACGTCGCGGCGCCCGCGGTGGCGGCGCCCTCCGCGGCCCCGAGGGCGGCGCCCGCGCAGCCCCCGAGGCCCGCGCAGCCCGACTTCATCACGTTCTGACGGAGCGAATCCCTTCACGATGCGACGCGCGCTTGCTTGCTGGATCGGGTGTGCGGCCGCGCTCTGCGGTCGCGGCGCGTGGGCCTCTCCGTGGACGCTCCCGCGCGGCACGATCGCGTTCACGGGCACGTTCAGCTACCAGACGGCCTCGCAGGAGTTCTTCGAAGGCGGAACGCCCCGCAACTTCCCCCTGCGCGGGCGGTACACGGGCACGTCGTTCAACCTCGGCGTGCGCGCGGCCTTCATCGACGGGCTCGAGCTCGAGGTCTCGGTGCCCATCCGTCAGGTGACGTACACGAGCGACCCGGTGCTCCTGCTCGAGCGCCCCGCGGGCAGCACCGAGCGCGAGATCGACTACTACCAGCGCAACGTCATCGACCTCTCGCGCGCCACGAGCGGCCTCGGAGACCTCAACCTCTCGGCGCGCTACCGCCTGCTGCAACAGCCCTTCGCCATGGCCGCCGAGCTGCGCATCAAGGCCCCCACGGGCTACGCGGGCCCGCAGGGCACCTTCGGCGACAGGCCGCAGACCTCGGCGGAGTTCCTCTCCGACGTGCGCCGCTGGGTGACGCCCGACAACGTGCGCGACGACGTGACGCTCGGCGACGGGCAGCTCGACGCCTCGCTGGGGCTGCTCGTCGGCTACGCCTTTCGCACCCGCACCTTCGTGCGCGCGGGCGCCGCGTACAACCTCCGCCTCGGCGGCGCGGGCCACCAGGTGCTCGGCGCGCTCAGCGTGGGCCAGTCGATCGGCGACCGGGTGCTCCTCTACGCCTGGAGCCAGATCGCGTACACGGTCACCCAGGGCAGGCTCATCGGCGTGAGCGTCGCGGCGATCAACCCCGACCTGCCCGCGGCCGACTACCTCGGCGCGAACAACCTCCTCCTGCGCGAGCTGCGCCTCGAGCGCGACTCGCTCGACGTGGGCGGCGGGGTGATCGTGCGCCTCACGCGCGAGGTCGAGATGAACCTCGGGTACTCGCGCACGGTGTGGGGGCGCAACACCGCCGCCACCGACTCGCTCTCGCTCGGCCTCGGCGTGCGTACGCAGTTCATGTCGGGGTCGTAGCCCGCGCGGGTTCGTGCTACCCACCGGTTCCCCATCGCCATGCACGAACGACTGACCCCGACGCTCCGCGCCCCCCGCACGGGCGCACCGCTGCGCCTCGACACCATCACCGCGCGCGACGGCGACGACGTGCTCGACGGCGAGCTCGCGACGGGCGACGACGGCGCGCGCTGGCCCGTGGTGCGAGGCATCCCCCGCTTCGTGCCCGCCGACAACTACGCCGGCAGCTTCGGGTTCCAGTGGAACCGCTTCCCCGGCACGCAGCTCGACAGCGTGTCGGGGCTGCCGGTGTCGCGCGAGCGCTTCCTCGCGCAGTGGTCCTTGCCGCCCGAGTGGTTCGCGGGCAAGCGCGTGCTCGACGTGGGCTGCGGCGCGGGGCGCTTCGCCGAGGTGGCCCTCTCGCTCGGCGCCGAGGTCGTGGCCGTCGACCTCTCGGCCGCCGTCGACGCGTGCCGCGCCAACCTCCGCCACCACCCCAGGCTCGACGTCGTGCAGGCGAGCGTGTTCGAACTGCCCTTCGCGAAGGGCAGCTTCGACGCCGCGTACTGCTTCGGGGTGCTGCAGCACACGCCCGACCCCGAGCGGGCCTTTCTCTCGATCGTTCCCATGGTGCGGGCGGGCGGCGAGGTGGCCGTCGACGTCTACCGCAAGGGCCTGAGGGCGTGGGCCCACCCCAAGCCCTGGCTGCGCCCGCTCACGTCGCGGCTCCCTTCACAGACCCTCTTCAGGGCCGTCGAGCGCGCCGCGCCGGCGCTCCTGCGCGCGAGCCACGCCGCGGGGTCGGTGCCGCTGGCCGGGCGCGCGCTGCGGCGCATGGTGCCCGTGGCCGACTACGAGGGCGTGCTCGCGCTCTCGGAGCGCCAGCGGCTGGAGTGGGCCGTGCTCGACACCTTCGACTGGCTCTCCCCGCGCTACGACTTCCCGCAGACGCCCGAGACCCTGAGGCGATGGGCCCGCGAGGCCGGGCTCACCGACGTGACGGTGCACCACCCTGCGCACCTCACGCTGCGCGGACGCCGCTCTCTCTGAGCGCCCGCGCGATGATAGGGTGGCCGTCGTCGCCAGGAGCGCTGCGTTGGTCGGAATCCAGGTCGGTCGCAAGGGAGCACGGCTCGCGGCGCTCGACGCGGTGATGATCGCGTCGGCGCTCTTCGCGTCGGCCTTCGTGCTGCGCCCATCGGCGGGGCTCTCGGTCGTTGGCGACATCCTGGTGCACTGGACGGGCGCGACGACGCTGGTGCTCCTGCTGCACCTGGCGACCTTCTACGTCTTCGAGCTCTACAACCTCCGGCTCGACTTCCGCACGTTCAAGAACGTGCTCCGCTGCGTGGCGGCGGTGATGGTCGCGGGGCTCCTCGTGGCCGTGGCGAGCTTCGCGGTGCCCGAGTGGGGCCTGTCGCGCAGGCTCTTCCTCCTGCACGGGGTGATCCTCACGGCGCTCACGGTCGCGAACCGCCGCGTCGCCTCGTGGAGCGCCTCGCACAGCATGCCCCCCGTGCGCGCGCTGCTGGTGACGGTGGGCGTGACGCCCGACCACGTCGTCGAGGAGTTCTTCAAGAACCCCGAGAGCCACTTTCACATGGTGGGCTCGGTGCCCGTGGGGGCGGCGCCGAGCGTGTCGCGCAGCGGGTCGATCCCGCCGCCCGTGGGCTCGGTGCCCGACGCCGAGGCGGCGCTCGCGCGCGAGCACACGCAGCACCTCATCGTCGCGGGCATCGACCGGCTGCCCAAGACCGAGGCCGTCGAGCTCCTGCGGCTCAAGGGCAAGGGCGTCGAGGTGCACGACCTCAACGACCTCTATCGAGCGCTCGCGGGGCGCATCCCGCTGGAGCTCGTCGACGAGCGGTACTTCCTCCGCGTGCCCGAGTTCACGCGCGACACCCGCCCCGTGCTCTCGAACCTCCTGCGGGTGCTCGACGTCGTGGGGGCGGGCGCGCTGATGGTGCTCTCGTCGCCCCTGTGGCTCCTCGCCGCGGCGGGCATCAAGCTCACGATGCCGGGCCCCGTGTTCTACTCCCAGGAGCGCGTGGGCAAGGACGAGCGCCCCTACGTGATCCACAAGTTCCGCTCGATGCGCACCGACGCCGAGCGCGACGGCCCCCGCTGGTCGCAGGGCCCCGTCGACCCGCGGGTGACGCCCTTCGGGCGCTTTCTGCGCCGCACGCGCGTCGACGAGCTGCCGCAGCTCTGGAACGTGCTCACGGGCGACATGAGCCTGGTGGGGCCGCGCCCCGAGCGCCCGGTCTTCGTCGCCGAGCTCAAGGCGCAGATCCCCTTCTACGCGCTGCGCTTTCAGGTCAAGCCCGGCGTCACGGGCTGGGCGCAGGTGAACTACCGCTACGGCGCGAGCGTCGACGACACGCGCGTCAAGCTCTCGTACGACCTCTTCTACGTGCAGGAGCGCTCGGTGCCGCTCTACGTGCTCACGCTGATGAAGACGGTGACCACGGTGCTATTCAAGCCCGGGTCGTGACGGGGTCCTTCGCGCGCGCGAGCGCGGTGATGGTCTCGATCACCTCGTCGGGCGAGAGCCCGCTCGAGTCCACCAGGGTCGCGTCGTCGGCCTTGCGCAGCGGGGCCACCGCGCGCGTGGCGTCCTGCGCGTCGCGCTGGCGCACCTCGGCGAGCGTGTCCTCGTAGGTCGCGAACACGCCCTTCGCGCTGAGCTCGTCGTAGCGCCGCTGCGCGCGCACCTCGTCCGAGGCCGTCAGGTACACTTTCACCTCGGCGTCGGGGAAGACCACCGTGCCGATGTCCCTGCCCTCGAGCACCACGGCGCCCTCGGCGCCGAAGGCCCGCTGCGCGTCGAGCAGCGCCTCGCGCACGCCGGGGTGCGCGCTCACGGCGCTCGCGCCCATCGACATCTCGGGCGTGCGGATGTCGTCGCCCGGGTCGCGGCCCTCGACGAGCACGCGCGTGAGGCCCCGCTCGCCGCGCCCGAGGCGCAGCGCGCCGGTCGCCACCGCCTCGCGCGCCACCCGCTCGACGCCCGCGCGGTCGTCGAAGGTCACGCCGCGCGACTTCGCGACGAGCGCCACGGCGCGGTAGAGCGAGCCCGTGTCGACGAGGGTGTACCCGAGGGCGCGCGCCACGCCCCTCGCCACCGTGCTCTTGCCCGCGCCCGCGGGACCGTCGATCGCCACCACCGGCCTCGGCCTGCTCATCGCTCACTCCACCTCGATCTCGGCCCCGAGGCCCCGCAGGATCGCCGCGAAGCCCGGGAAGCTCGTGTCGACGCACGCCACGTCGTCGATCACCGTCTCGCCGTCGGCCGCGAGCGCCAGCACCGCCGCGGCCATCGCGATGCGGTGGTCGCCTCGCGAGGGCACCGTCGCGCCGCCGCGGGGACGTCCGCCTCGCAGCGAGAAGCCGTCGCCCCGGGCCTCGGCGTCGAGGCCGAAGGCGCGCACCATGTCGACCAGGGCCGCGACGCGGTCGCTCTCCTTCACGCGCAGCTCGCCCACGTCGTCGAAGCGGCTCTCGCCGGGCGCCACCGCGGCGGCGGCCACCAGCGCGGGCACCTCGTCGATCGACCGCACCGCGAGCTCGCCGCCCACGCGCGCGCCCCGGCGCAGCGAGCCCGTGTCTCCGACGCCCACGTGCAGGTTCGCCACGGGCTCCCCCCCGCGGTCTCCCTTGGGGTCGACGACGGCGCCGCCGCCCATGTCGCGGAGCACCTCGAGAAAGCCCGCGCGCGTGGGGTTGGTGCACACGCGTCGGGTCGTGACGCGGCTGCCCCCGACCACGTGCGCGGCGACGATGAAGAAGGCCGCCGACGAGGGATCACCGGGCACGTCGAGGTCGAGGGGCGCGAGGGCGCCGTCCCATCCCGCGGGGTCGAGCAGCACCGCGCTGCCCAGGGTCTCGATGGGCGCACCCATCGCCGAGAGCATGCGCTCGGTGTGGTCGCGCGACACGTGGGGCTCGCGCAGCGCGGTCACCCCGTCGGCCCAGAGGCCCGAGAGCAGGAGGCACGACTTGACCTGCGCGCTCGCCACGGGGAGCTCGTACTCGAGCTCGAAGAGCCGGCGGCCCCGGTCGAGCGCGGAGATGTCGAGCGGCGGCACCTCGTCGCGACGTACGGGATCGATGGCGCCCTCGATGCGCGCGCCGCGGCCCCGCAGCGGGCGCGTGACGCGCCCCATGGGCCTGCGCGAGAGCGAAGGGTCGCCGACGAGGCGCGAGGAGAAATCCTGCGCGGCGGCCACCCCCGCGAGCAGGCGCATCGTGGTGCCCGAGTTGCCGCAGTCGATGTCGCCCGAGGGCCTGCGGAGCCCGCCGAGCCCGGCGCCCTCGACGCGCAGGGCGCCCTGGTCGTCGCGCACGGCGACGCCCATGGCTTCGAGCGCGGCGCGCGTGCGGAGGTTGTCGTCGCCGCCCGAGAGGTTGCGCAGGGTCGAGGGGCCCTTCGCGAGCGCGGCGAGGATGAGCGCCCGGTGCCCGATGGACTTGTCGCCGGGCAGGTCGAACGCGCCTCGCAGGGGCTTCGCCGCGGGCCTCACACGCCACCGTCGGTTCATGGCGCGCGAAGCAATACACGCCCGACGGGGCGGAGTCTACGGGCCGTCAGCTCGTCTTCTGGAGCAGCACGACGCGGTAGGTGTCGGTGCGGTCGACCATGTTCTGGTAGAGCCGCGTGCCGGGGTTGCGCGCGAAGTTCTTGAGCGCGACCTCGGCCTCGCGGCGCTTGCGCGCGCCGAGCACCGGGATGCGGAACGCGTGGAAGGCCCTCACGCACTGGGCGACGTACGCGTCGATGCGGCGCTTGTCCTCGTCGCGGGCGCGCACGGCCTCGGCGGTGACGTCGCACTCCTCGCGGAGCGTGAAGCCGTTGTCGCCGAGGAAGCGGAAGCACTCCTTCCACGTCGGGTCGGGGATGGCGTTGCCCCACGCGAGGAACCCGCCGGGCTTGAGCAGCCGGTGGGCCTTGCGGAAGAAGCGCTCGTCTTCGTCGGTGACCACGCCGTTGATCTCGGTCACGTGCGTCTCGTTGACGGCCACGAGGTCGCTGCTCGCCTCGGGGCGGTCGAGGTGCGTCACGTCGGAGCACGTGGCCTTGAGGCGCCCGCCGAGCTCGCCCACGAACTTGCGGTGGCACGTGCGAATGGCCGCCTGCTGCATGTCGACGGCCTCGTAGGTGGCGCGCTCGAGCACGCGCGAGCAGACGTGGTGCGCGCCGGCGCCCGTGCCGCAGCCGAGCTCGGTGACGTGCACCCGGCCGTCGCGCTCGGCGACGTACTTCTTCACCGCGTCGAAGTGGTAGAGGCCCGTGTAGGCGTTGCGGCCGAAGCGCTGCGGGTCGCTCGCGCTCGTGGGCGACGGGCCCCACGCCTCGGGCCACGCGTAGCCCCAGGTGTTGAACGTGAACTCGTAGGGCGTGCCGTGCTCGTCGCGCACCTCGCCGAGCGAGCGGTAGAGCGCGTAGAGCAGCGAGTAGAGCGAGCGCTTGTCGTAGTCCTCCTCCGCGACGTCGCCGTCGTGGAGCGAGATCTTGGGCCTCTTCTCGGTGGCCCCGCTCAGGATCCACGCGCCCAGGATGAGCTGGAGCTGCCTGCGAGAATAGTCGGACTGGTTGCTCAGCGCGGTCAGGACGTCCACGGCCGTGTGCCTCTGCGGGCGCCGCCCGCGGGGTGTTCAGTGAGCGTGAAGGCTCGGGGAGGGATGACGCCGCCAGCGGGAGAGGCGTGAACGCGCGCCGGGCGACGACGTACCCTAACGCAGGGTCGGTCGACGCGACGATGAATTCGAAGGGGGAGGAGAGCGAGGCCGCGGCGCGACGCTCAGGCCGCGCACTCGCCGGCGCCGATCGAGACCTTGAAGCTGCGCTCCTCGCCGATGTCGAGAAAGACCTCGTCGGGCGTGGTCTCGTCGAGCACGGCGAGGTCGCCGAGGAGGCGCGTCACCTCGTCGGCGGCCATGCGCTTGAAGAAGTCGGCCGGGGCCTCGGCCTCGGCGCGAGACTTCGCGTAGGCCGCGAGCAGCCGCGCGACGGCCTCGGGCACGCGGCGCGCGGGCACCTTGATCACCTGGCGGCCGAAGCGCGCGCCCTGTGCGTCGAAGCCTCCGCCGAGGTGGAGCTGGTAGACGGGCGCGCTGCGGTCGCCGACCTTGCGCACGGCGCCGTGCCACCCGATGTCGGCGACGTGGTGCTGGCCGCACGAGTTGGGGCAGCCCGAGACCTTGATCACCGCGGCCTTCGCGGCCTCGACGACGCCCGCGAGGGCGGGGTCGTCTTCGAGGCGCGCGGTGATGGCCGCGCCGACCTGCCGCGAGGCGGTGACGGCGAGGTTGCAGCTCTCGGCGCCCGGGCAGGTGGTCACGTCGCTCACGGTGCTGGCGCCAGGCTTCGCGAGCCCGAGGCGGTCGAGCTCGGCGTGCAGCGCGGGGAGCCTGTGGTGCGCGACGAAGCGCAGCGCGAGGTTCTGGTCGAGGGTGGTGCGCATGGCCCCCTCGCCGTACTCGACGCAGAGGCGCGCGAGCTCGCGGAGCTGGTGCGCGGTCACGCGGCCGAGCGCGTGGCGGGTGATGACCGTGGTGTACTCGGGCTGGTCCTGGGTGAAGGTGTTGGCGGCGCGCCACGCGAGGTAGCCGTGCGCGCGCACGCCCGAGCGGTCGGCGCCGCGCGCGTCGTCGGCGGGCGCGGCGAGCGTGGGGCGCGCGGTGGCGACGCCGAGGTCGAGGGGGGTGCCGCCGCGGGCCTTCACGGCGGCGAACTCGTCGTGCAGGGCGGCCTGGAAGCGCTCGCGGCCCATCTTGCGCAGCACGTACTTGAGCCGCGCGCGGTGCTTGTTCTCGCGGTTGCCGTGGCGGTCGAAGACGCGCACCACGGCCTCGACGGCGTCGAGCAGGTCTTCTTCGGCCACGAAGTCGAAGAAGAGCACGGCGTTCTCGGGCGTGGTGCTGAGGCCCCCGGCGACGGTCATGCGGAAGCCCCTGCGCCCGTCGACGACGCGCGCGAGCAGGCCGATGTCGTTGATGGCGCCGTAGCAGCAGTCGGCGGGGCCGCACGAGAGGGCGATCTTGAACTTGCGCGGCAGGCTGTTGGCCCACGCCGCGCGCAGGAGGAAGCGGGTGACGGCCTCGCCGTAGGGCGTCACGTCGAAGGTCTGTCGCGAGTGCACGCCCGCGAAGGGGCAGGTGGTGACGTTGCGCACGGTGTTGCCGCAGGCCTCGCGGGTGGTGACGCCGCCGGCGTGGAGGGCGTGCATGGCGGCCTCGACGTCGGCCATCTTCACGAAGTGAAACTGCACGTTCTGGCGCGTGGTGACGTTGCACTCGCCGTGGCCCCAGCGCTCGGCCACCTCGGCGAGCGCGAGGAGCGCCGCGGGGGCGAGCACGCCCTGGGGGACCTTGGCCCGGAGCATCTGCACGCCCTCCTGGCGCTGGCCGTAGACGCCGCGCGTGAGGCGGTAGCGGCGGAAGTCCTCGGGCGAGATCTCGCCCCTCTCGAAGCGCCCGAGCGTGTCGACGAACTCGTCGATGTCGGCCGGGTCGCTGAAGCGCGGGAGGAACACGGACGGGGGCAGGCTCATGGCGGGGTCTCTCTCACTTCACCGAACTGAAGGTCTCTTCGTCTCGCCGGGGCAGGTACCCGAGCTCGCGCAGGCGCGCGAGCACGCGCTCGACGCCCTGGTCGACCGTGATCTCGTGCGTCGAGAGCGTGAGCTCGGGGCGCGCGGGGGGCTCGTAGGGGTCGCTCACCCCGGTGAACATCGGGATCTCGCCCGCGAGGGCCTTCTTGTAGAGGCCCTTCACGTCGCGGCCCGCGCACACCTCGAGGGGCGTGTCGACGTGCACCTCGACGAAGTCGCGGATGGTCTCGCGGCACCACGCGCGCGCCTCGCGGTAGGGGCTGATGGCGGCGGTGACGACGAACACGCCGTTGCGCGTGAGCAGGTGCGCCACGTACCCGATGCGGCGCACGTTGACGTCGCGGTCCTCGCGCGAGAACCCGAGGCCCTTCGAGAGGTGGGTGCGCACGGCGTCGCCGTCGAGCACCTCGACCCTGCGCCCGAGCGCCCGCAGCCTCGGGGCGAGGGCCTCGGCCAGCGTGCTCTTGCCCGCGCCCGACAGCCCCGTGAACCAGATCGTCACCCCGCGCTCGGCGGGCGGCCGCACCGTCATCGTCTCGCCTTCGACTCTCGCGCCGTCCTGTCGCCGGGGGCGCCCCTTCGTGTATGTTCCGCGTCGCGGCGGCGACCGTCGCGGGCCGCCTCGAAGCCTCTCCTAAACTGGAGGCATCTCTTTTATGGCGAAGACCGGTGCGAAGTCAAACCCCCGCGGGCGCGCCCCCGTGGAGGCCCCCCCCGAGGGCGACGAGATCGGGGCGGCGGAGCTCACGCGGCGCGTGGCCGACAACCTCCGCGCGCTTCGCAGGCAGCGGGACCTCTCGCTCGACGACCTGGCGGCGCGCTCGGGCGTCTCTCGCGCGACGCTCTCGCAGATCGAGACGAGCAAGACCAACCCCACGATCGCCATCCTGTGGAAGATCGCGGCGGGCCTCGGGGTGCCCTTCGCCTCGCTGCTCGGCGAGGAGCGCGTCGAGCGCGTGCGCGTCTTGCGCCGCGGCGACGTGCAGGTGCTCCGCTCGGCCGACGGGCGCATGGAGTCGCGCCCCCTCACGCCCGCGGGCGCCTCGCCCCAGGCCGAGTGCTACGAGCTGCGCCTCGCGCCGCGCTCGACCTCGCAGAGCGAGCCCCACGCGCGGGGCACGTGCGAGAGCCTCACGGTGCTCACGGGCGTGCTCCGGCTGCACGTGGGCGACCAGGTGTGCGACCTCGCCGCGGGCGACTCGGTCTACTTCGAAGCCGACGTGGCCCACGCGTACGAGAACCCCGGCCGCGTCGAGTCGCGGTACATCAACGTCATCCTCTACAACCGCTGACCCCCGCCCCGTTGCCTTCGAAGCGAAAGTCGTCCACTATCGTGGACAAGAGTTCGCTTTGATGGACCCGTACAGGAACGCGAGGCCCGGCGAGGGGGCGGCCCTCATCGAGGTGGTGGGGGTCACCAAGTCGTGGCCGAAGGACGGCGGCGAGGTGACGACGCTCTCGGCGGTCGACCTCACGATCAACCGCGGGGAGTTCGTGTGCCTCTGCGGCCCGTCGGGCTGCGGCAAGACCACGATCCTGAACCTCGTGGCGGGCCTCGAGGCGCCGTCGCGGGGCGAGGTGCGGGTGCGCGGCGAGCGGGTGACGGCGCCGGGGCCCGACCGCACCGTGATGTTCCAGGAGAGCGCCCTCTTCCCGTGGCTCACCGTGCGGCGCAACGTGGAGTTCCCCTTGGAGATGGCGCGCGTGCCGAGGGCCGAGCGCGACGCGCGCGCCGAGCGCTACCTGCGCATGGTGCACCTCTGGCGCTACCGCGACGCGCACCCGCACGAGCTCTCGGGCGGCATGCGGCAGCGCGTGGCCCTCGCGCGCGCCCTCGTCAACGAGCCGTCGATCCTCTTGATGGACGAGCCCTTCGCCGCGCTCGACGCGCAGACGCGCGACGTGCTGCACGCCGAGCTCGAGCGCATCTGGGGCGAGACGGGCAAGACCGTGGTGTTCGTCACCCACAACGTCCGCGAGGCCGTGCGCCTCGGCGACCGCGTGGTGATCATGGGCACGCGGCCCGGCAGGGTGAAGCGCGACCTCAAGGTGAGCCTCGCGCGGCCGCGCGAGCCCAACGACCGCGACGTGGCCTCGCTCTCGGGCGTGGTCGAGCGCGAGCTGAAGATCGAGATCGAGAAGGTGATTCGTGAGGAGCTCGACGATGCGTGGTCACCTGCGGGGAATGGCCTTCCTCGGGATACTGATCGCAGCCTGGGCGACGGCATCTAGGTCCGGCGAGTCGTACCTGTTCCCCGGGCCCGACGACGTCGCGCGCGCGCTCGTCGACGGCGTGCGCTCGGGCCTGCTCGTGCGCGCCGTGGCGAAGAGCATGGGGCGCCTCGCCGTGGGCTACACCGCCTCGCTCGTCGCGGGCGTCGCCCTCGGCTGCGCCCTCGCGCGGGTCAAGGTCGTGAAGGAGACCCTCGGGCTCCTGGTGCTGGGCCTCCAGGCCGTGCCGTCGGTGTGCTGGCTGCCGCTCGCGCTCCTGTGGTTCGGGCTCAACGAGATGGCCATCCAGGTGGTGGTGGTGCTCGGCTCGCTCCTCTCGATCGCCGTCGCCACCGAGTCGGCCGTCAACGCCGTGCCGCCCCTGCTCGTGCGCGCCGCGCGGACCATGGGCGCCGAGGGGCCGCGCCTCTGGTGGCGGGTGATCCTGCCCGCGGCGCTGCCGGGCGTGCTCTCGGGCGCGCGCCTCGGGTGGACCTTCGCGTGGCGCTCGCTCCTCGCGGGCGAGCTGCTCTTCGTGTCGGGCGGCCTCGGGCAGGTGCTCGAGTTCGGCCGCGAGCTGCACGACATGGCCCTGGTGCTCGCGGTGATGGCCGTCATCGTCGCGCTCGGCCTCGCCAGCGACAGGCTCCTCTTCGGCCGCCTCGAGCGCCGCGCGCGGCGCGTGTGGGGCCTCGATCGCGCGTGATTCCCCCGCGCGCGGTCGTGGTACGGTCGCGCACCTTCGATGAGCCTCACCGCCCTGCTCGACGACCCCTCGGCCCGCATCGCAGACATCGCCGCGTGGCTCGACGCGCGCTCCCACGACGAGCGCCTCGCCGCCACGCGCGCGCTCGACCGCACGCGCCAGCGCACGCTCTACACCCGCGCCTCGCTCTCGCCCGCCGTCACGCTCGAGCACTTCGTCCCCTCCGACCGCCCCGACCGCGCCGAGGTGCGCCACCACGGGCGCAACACCCTCCCGGTGCCCGAGGTCTTCCGCGTGTTCGAGAAGCGCTTCTGCCGCCCCGCCGACGGAACGCAGCGCCTCTTCGGCTACAACGAAGGCGCCTCGCGGCCGTGGATCGGCCCCGGCTACTTCGTCGCGAAGCCCTCCGCGGGCAACCCCGTGTGGGCCGCGCGCGGCGACGTGGTGGTCGACTACTTCGAGGTGCCCGACGGCCCCGTGGCCGACACCTGGCCGCCCGTCGTGCCCAACTCGAAGGGGCTCCAGATGTTCGTGTACAAGGGCACGCGAGACTTCATGCGCCTCGTGTCGAAGCACGTCTCCATCGGCTCGGCCTACAAGGGCGAGCGCGCCCTCGACCACTACTTCGTGCTCTGCCGCGAAGACGTGTAGCCGCCCCCATCCCTTCCCCGGCGGGGCATCCTCTGCGACCATCACGCCGCGCGATGCCTCCGATCACCGACGCCGACGCCCTCGGCGACACGCACGCCCCGCCCTCGTCATCGCCCCCCGCGAGCGACGGCGAGCTCGCGCCCGGCACCATCATCGGCGGGCGCTACCGCATCGTGCGCCAGCTCGGCGAGGGGGGCATGGGGGCCGTGTACGAGGCCCTGCACACGTCGATCGGCCGGCGCGTGGCGATCAAGTTCGTGCACGACGAGGTCGCGCGCGACGCCTCGGTGATGCAGCGATTTCTGCGCGAGGCGCGCACCGCCAACCAGGTGCGCCACCGCAACATCGTCGAGGTGCTCGACTTCGGCCACGAGCGCGGCCGCCCCTACCTCGTGATGGAGCTCCTCTCGGGCGAGTCGCTCCAGGCCGTGATCGACCGCGAGGCCCCGATGGCGCCCGCCGCGGTCGCCGCCCTCATGGCGCCCGTGCTCTCGGCCGTGGGCTTCGTGCACGCCCAGGGCTTCATGCACCGCGACATCAAGCCCGACAACATCTTCCTCGCGCGCGCGCCGGGCGAGCCCGACGCCGTGCCCAAGGTGCTCGACTTCGGCATCGCCCGCGCCCTCGCCCGCGAAGACCTCAAGCTCACGGCCACGGGGGAGTTCCTCGGCACGCCCGCGTACATGTCGCCCGAGCAGGCCGGCGGCGCGGGCGAGGTCGGGCCCGCGGCCGACCAGTACGCGCTCGGCGTGGTGCTCTACGAGATGCTCTCGACGAAGCTCCCCCACGAGATGCGCACGCTCAACCAGGCCCTCGTCGCGCGCGCCACGCTCGCGCCCACGCCCCTCTCGCAGCACGTGCCCGGCGTCGACCCCGAGGTCGAGCGCGTCGTGATGCGCGCGCTCGAGATCGACCCCGCGCGCCGCTTCCCCTCGGTCGACGCGCTCCGCGACGCGCTCGTCGACGCCGCGCAGGGGCGCGCGCCGTCGCTCCCCACGCCCTCGCCGCAGCCCGAGGCCGTCGCCGCGCCGCAGCCCGACGTCGTCGTCGC
>JBDHVF010000134.1:0-13315 GCA_039809605.1 Polyangiales bacterium
CCAGCCGCACGCGGGTCTTGATCGACGTGAGTCGCTCGATGCCGGGCACGATGCCCACCGTGCACACGGTCACGTTGCGCCCGTCGACCGCGAGGCCGCAGGGGTTCGAGATGACCTCCAGCGCCCGGAGCACGTTGTCGAGGTTGTGCATGGGCTCTCCCATGCCCTGAAAGACCACGCCGTGAACGCGCCCCTCGCCCGACGCCCTCAGGTCACGGGCCACGATGCGGATCTGGTCGATGATCTCCCACGCCTCGAGGTTGCGCACGTAGCCCATGCGCCCGGTCGCGCAGAACGAGCAGCCCATCGCGCAGCCCACCTGCGAGCTCACGCACACCGAGAAGCGCCCCGGCTTCTCGAGCGGGATGCGCACGGTCTCGACCTCCGATCCGTCGGGGCACTTCAGCAAGTACTTCACGAAGGGGTCGACCGACGACGTGAGCCGCGCGCGCACCTCGAGGCGGCCCACGTCGACGTGATCGAGCGCGCCGTCGCGCACCGGCGCCCGCACCTGCGCGATGCCCCGGAGGTCGTCGTGGCCCCGCTGCACCACGTACGAGACGATGCGCCGGCACTCGGGCAGCGTCGCGCCGAGGGGGGAGAGCACGTCGGCGAGGGCTTCGGGCGTGAGACCCTGGATCTTCGGGCGTTCTGTCACGCGTCGGTGCCTACCACGCCGGCGCCCGAAGCCGCGAGGCCCCTCCCCGGCACGCGCGGCGGATCCTAATGGTATAGGAGCCCTCGACATGGACCCTCAGCTCGAAGCGCTCCGCGCGCTCTTCGCGGAAATGCCCTCGGTGCTCGTGTGCTTCTCGGGGGGCGTCGACAGCGCGTTCGTGCTGAAGGTCGCCCACGACGTGCTCGGCGAGCGCTGCCTCGGGATGACCGCGCTCTCGCCCGCGCTCCCGTTGAGCGAGCGCGACGAGGCCGGCGCCCTCGCCCGCGAGCTCGGCGCGCGCCACGTGCTCGTCGACTCGCACGAGATCGACGACCCGAGCTACGTCGCGAACGCCACCGACCGCTGCTACCACTGCAAATCGGAGCTCTACACCGTGGCGCAGCGCGAGGCCGACGCCCGCGGCATCGCCGTGGTGGTCAACGGCACCAACCTCGACGACCTCGGCGACTACCGCCCCGGCCTCGACGCGGCGCGCGAGGCCGGCGTGCGCTCGCCCCTCGTCGAGGCGAGGTTCACCAAGGCCGACGTGCGCCGATGCGCGCAGCTCGTCGACCTGCGCGTGTGGGACAAGCCCGCCGCCGCGTGCCTCGCGTCGCGCATCCCCTACGGCACCTCGGTCACGATGGAGCGCCTGCGCCAGATCGACCGCGCCGAGACGGCCATCCGCGCGCTCGGGCTGCGGCAGGTGCGCGTGCGCTACCACGAGAGCCTCGCCCGCGTGGAAGTTGCCCAGCCCGAGATGGAGCGGGCATTCTCGCTCCGCAAGGAGATCTCCGCGGCCTGCAAGGGCGCGGGCTTCGCGTTCGCGACGCTCGACCTCGACGGCTACCGCCTCGGCTCTCACAACGAGGTGGTGCGGCTGCGCGTGCTCAACACGTGACCCCTCACCCGACCCGACGCGCTCTCTACGCCCTCGCCCTCGCCGCGACGCTCGCCGCCGTCGACGCGGGCGCCGACCCCGACCCGGTGCCCACCTTCCTGCCGCCGCGTGGCGCGGCGAGCGCCGCGCGCGTCGCGTCGGGCTCCAAGGCCAAGAAGTCGCGCGCCTCGCACGACAGCGAGGCCTCGGTGCGACCGACGCTCGCCACCCTCTTCAACGTGCACACGCTCGAGGCCGTGGCCGTCGGGCCCGAGGCCTCGCGCGATGAGCCCGCGCTCGTCGCGAGGTTCCTCCGCGACCGAACGACGTGGGAGGAGCACTCGATCGACCCCGCGTGCCTCCGCGTGGTGCGCGCCATGGCGACGCTCTTTCACGCGCGGCGCGTGGAGTTCATCTCGGGCTACCGCTCCGACAAGCTCAACGAGCACCTTCGCAAGAAGGGCCGCCACGTCGCGCGGCGCAGCCAGCACGTGCTCGGCCACGCCGTCGACTTCCGCCTCGTCGGCGTGCCCGTACAGGCCGTGCTCCAGCGCCTCCGCGGCTCGCACAACGGAGGCGTCGGGTTCTACCCGCAGTCGGGCTTCATCCACGTCGACGCGGGCCCGCGCCGACGCTGGTCGGGCGAGTAGCGCCTACTCCCACGGCATCGGCGCGCCCGCCGCGGGCGTGAGCGCCCGGTACGCCCGGTGGAGCCGCCGTGTCACCTCGCCGGGCGACCCGGCGCCCACCTCGTGCTCGTCGACCTGCACCACGGGCACGACCTCCCGCACGCTCGACGTGACGAAGACCTCGTCGGCGGTCCACAGGTCGGCCAGGGTCACGGTCGCCTCCCTCGCGCGCACGCCCGCCGACGCCGCGACCGAGAGCACGCACGCCCGCGTGATTCCGCCCAGGATGCCCGCGTCGAGCGGCGGCGTGGTGACCTCGTCGCCGTGCACCACGAACACGTTGGAGCTCGCCCCTTCGAGCACGACGTCTCCGTGGGCCACCACCAGCGCCTCGCCGGCGCCGCGCGCGCGGGCCTCGCGCGTCCACAGAACGTTCGTGAGGTAGTTGAGCGTCTTGGCGCCCGACGTGGGCCCCCTCGCGGCCACCCACGGCGCGCGCACCACCACCGCCCGCACGCCCTCTTCGTAGAGCGCGCGCGGGAGGGCCGTGAGCGGCGTCACGACGATCATCCGCGTGGCGTCGTGGGTGCTCGACGGCGCGACGCCGGGCTCCCCCTCGCCCCGCGTCACCAGCACGCGCACGTGCGCGTCGACCGCCCCCGCGGCCGCGAGCGCCTCGGCCACCTCCGCGCGCAGCCGCGAGATCGGCACCGGCAGGCTCATGCCCACCAGCGTCGCCGACGCGAGGAGGCGGCCCAGGTGCTCCTCGAGCGCGAAGGGAGCGCCCCGGTACGCGCGGAGCACCTCGAACACGCCGTCGCCGTAGAGCACGCCCCGGTCGAGCGCGGGCACGTGCGCCCCCTCGCGGCCGACGAGGCGCCCGTTGATCGACAGCGTCACGGACATGACGTGAGGTGGCGAGGTCAGCCCTTGAGGCGGGCCAGGAGCTCGGCCGCGCGCGCGTGGCCCTTCTCGCTCTCGAGCGAGCGCTCGAGCATGCCGATGGCCTTGGCGGTGTCGCCCTGACGAGAGAGCGTCTCGCCGAGGTAGTAGTACACGTCGGCCTTCGTGATGCCGGCCGAGGGGTCGAGGCGCTGGAGCAGCAGCGCGCGGAAGGTCTTCTGCGCGCGCTCGAGGTCGCCCGTCTTGAGGCAGAGGAGCCCCAGGTCGCGCAGGATCGGCACGCTCGTCAGGTCGATCTTGAACGCCGCGTCGTACTGCGCGAGCGCGGCGGCCGTGTCGCCCAACGCCTCGAGGGCGCGGCCGAGGCGGTGCTGCCACTGGGCGAGGTCCTTCGTGCGGCGGGTGCCGTACGAGGCGATGATGCGCTCGAGGATCGGCACCGCGTCGCGCTGCCGCCCCGACTCGTTGTAGAGGTCGACGAGGGGCCCGAGCAGCTCGCGGTCGTCGGGCGTGATCGCCGCCGCCTGCTCGAGGTAGCCCGCCGCGCGCGCCGGGTCGCGCAGGCGCGAGCGCGCGATGTCGGTGAGCGCGCGCAGGTGCGCCACGCGCTGCTTGGGATCGGTGACGAACGCGAGCTCGCGCTCGGCCACCGAGGCCAGCATCGCCGGGTCGTCGCGGCGCTGCGCGAGCGACTTCAGCATCTCGAGGGCGTCGCGGTTCGACGCGTCGAGCGAGAGGGCGCGGTCGAGCGTGCGCTCCATCGCGGCCTCGTCGCCGAGCCGCTCGCCCTCGAGCCGCGCGAGGCGCACCGCGGTCTGCGCCGCCTCGGGGCCGGGGGCCGAGAGCTCGAGCGCGCGGCGGAGCATCTCCGAGGCGCGCGCCCAGTCGCCGTCGGCCTCGGCCAGCCGCGCGAGCGCCGCGAGGGCCCCCGCGTGGTTCGGCTCGCGCTCGAGCACCCGCTCGTAGAGCTCGGTGGCGCGCGCCGTGTCCTTGAGCTCGCGCTCGTTGAGCTCGCCGATGCGCACCAGGGCCGCGAGCTCGCCCGCGGTGTCACCCTCGGCGGCGCAGTCCTCGGCGCGGCGCTCGAGCAGGTCGCCCAGGTCCGACCAGCGGCGCTCGACGGTGTAGAGCCGCTCGAGCTCACGGCCCGCCACGGCGTGCGTGGGCGTCTCGTCGAGCACCTCGCGCAGGTACTCCACCGCGTCGCGGTTGCTCTGGAACCGCGTCTCGGCCAGCGCCGCGAGCCGCAGCCGCGTGGCCGCGCGCTCCTCGGCCGACACGGCCACGTCGAGGCGGCTGCGCAGGGCCTCCTCGAGGTCGCGCCAGCGCTCGCCGCGCTCGTAGATCGCCTCGAGCGCCGCGCGGGCGCCCGCGTCGTTGGGCTCGAAGTCGAGCAGCTCGCGGTACGCCTGCACCGCGCGCTCGCCGTCGCGGATGGGGCCCGCGTAGAGCTCGGCCACCTCGCGGCGCAGCTCGGTCGCGCGCTGCGGGTCGTCGGTGAGCCGCGCGCGGCGCGCCAGGAGCTCGGCCACGTCCTCGTGGCGGCCCTGGGCGCGGCGCAGGCGGGCCAGCGTGTCGAGCGCGTCGACGTCGGCGTCGTCGGCCTCGAGCAGCGTCGTCACGAGCTCGGCGGCCGTGTCGACGTCGCCCAGGCGCTCCTCGGCGAGCCGCGCGGCCTCGCGGAGCATCGCCTTGCGCGCCTCGGAGTCGAGCTCGATCTCGGCGCGGCGGCGCAGCGTCGCCACGAGGTCGCGCTCGCGCCCGGGCGCGCGGTGCAGCCCCTCGAGCATCTCGAGGGCCTCGGTGTGCTCGGGCTCCGCCGCCAGGGCCGCCACGAGGCGCTGCTCGGCCGCGGCCGCGTCGCCGATGTGGTCCTGGTACCAGTGGGCCGCGCGGAGGTTGAGCGCCGCCGCCTCGGTGGGGTCGAGGTCGCGGTGCGCGTCGAGCACCCCCTCGATCACGCCGCGCAGCCTCGCCCACGCGCCCGCGGCGGGCGCGAGCCGCTCGACCTCCGAGAGCACCTGCTCGTCGCGGGGGTCGAGTCGCAGCGCCGCCACGTTCGCGTCGAAGGCGCCCGACACGTCGCCCAGGCGGTCCTCCCGCAGCCGCGCGAGGTCGCCGAGCAGCCGCACCTTGTCGGCCGCGAGGTCGGCCGCCTCGACGCGCAGCCCGAGCAGCCACGCGAGCTTCGCGTTGTCGTCGTTGCGCTGGTACGCCTGCTCGAGCACGTCGATCACGTCGGGGCGCACCGCGGGCACCGCGATGAGCCGCTCGAGCCCGTCGAGCGCCGCGGCGTTCGACGGCGTGCGGTCGACGACGTTGCGGTACGCCGGCAGCGCGCCCGCGGGGTCGCTGAAGCGCCGCTCGCGCAGCTCGCCGATGCGCACCTCGAGGGCGTCGAGGAGCGCCGGGTCCGACGCCACGGCCACGCGGCGCTCGAGCACGTCGACGAGCTCGGTCCACTGGCCGGTGCGGGTGTAGATCTCGTCGAGCGGCGCGAGCACCGCGTCGTCGTCGCCCGCGAAATCGAGCGCCCTGCGGTAGCTCGCCGTGGCGCGGGCGTCGTCGTGCAGGTGCGCGAGCGCGAGCTCGGCGGCGCGCACGGAGAGGTCGCGGCCCACCGTCGGGTCGCTCGCGTCGGCCGCCTCGCGCTCGAGGATCGCGACGAGGTCGGCCCAGCGCCCGAGCGTGGCCGCGAGGCGCTCGAGGTCCTCGCGCGTGGCGCGGTCGTCGGGCGACTCGTGGAGGGCGCGCTGGTAGGCGTCGAACGCGTCGGCCGCGCGGCCGCGCCCCGACTCGTGCACCTCGGCGAGGCCCCGCAGCTCGTGCAGCCGCGCCACCGGGTCGTCGACGCCCGTGAGCTTGAGCTCGAGCGTCGCGACGAGGTCGTCCCACCGCCGCGCGTTGCGGAAGATCGGCTCGAGGATCTCGACCGCCGCCGGCCGCTGCTCGGCCTGCCCGGCGAGCGCGCGCACGGCGCCGATGGCCTTCTCGTTCGACGGGTCGACGTCGAGCACCTCGCGGTAGGTCTCGAGCGCCCCGTCGGGGTCCGTCAGGTGCGTCGAGAGCAGCTCGCCCACGCGCAGCCGCAGGGGCGTGCGCGCGCGGTCGTCGGCGCTCAGGGCCACCTGCGTGCGCAGGTTCTCGAGCAGGTCGGGCCACATCTGCTGGCCGGCGTAGAGCCGCTCGAGCGCGAGGATCGCGTCGGGGTCCGTCGGCGCGTCGTCGAGCGCGCGGCGGTAGGCGTCGACGGCCTGCTGCGGGTCGCGCAGCTCGGTCTCCCAGAGCCGCCCGAGGCGCAGCGCGGTCTGCCTGCGCACCTCGGGGTCGCCCTCGATCGCGAGGCGCTGCGAGAGCACGTTCGCGAGCTCGCGCGCGTTGCCGCTCGCCCCGTAGAGCCCGTCGAGCGCCTCGAGCGCGAAGACGTCGCTCGGGTCGAGCTCGAGCGCGCGCTGAAACGCCGAGATGGCCAGCGCCGGGTTGCCCAGCATGTCGCGCTGCGAGTCGCCGATGGTGTGCAGCAGGCGCTTGCGCTCGTCGTCGTCGAGGGTGCGCGCGACCTTGCGCTCGAGCACCTCGACGTGGCCCGCCCAGTCCGAGAGCAGCACGTGCAGGTTCTCGAGCAGGTCGAGCACGTCGAGCTGGCTGTCGTCGAGGGTGAAGAGCCGGTTGTACGCGTCGATGGCCGCGCGCGGGTCGTCGCGCCGCTGGTCGTGCGTCTGCGCGACGGCGCGCAGGAGGTCGGTCTTCATCGCCACGTCGTCGGTGGCGGCGAGGGCCGTCTCGTAGCTCTGCACGAGGTTGTCCCACAGGCCGTGCTCGGCCGCGAGGCGCTCGACGGCCTCGCGCGCGGCGCCGTCGCCGGGGTCGCCCGCGAAGGCCTGGCTGTAGGCGGTGAACGCGCCCGCCACGTCCTTGGCGCGCGTGTCCTTGATGAGCCCGATCTCGCGCAGGAGCTGGCCCCGCTCCATCACGTCGGTGGTGGCGTTGAGCTTCACCCCGAGCACGAGCACGAGCTTTCGCCAGTCGTCGAGCTCGCGGTAGATCGGCTCGAGGATCTCGACGATCTGGAGCCGGAGCTCGGGCTTGTGGTCGGCGATCTGCTCGAGCGCCGAGATGGCGTCGCGGCGGTCGCGGCGCTCCTCGAGGATCTCGCGGAAGGCCTCGACGGCGCCCGCGGCGTCGCGCAGGCGCTCGACGCGCAGGCGGCCCATGCGGTAGCGCAGCGCGCAGCGCTCGTCGCTCGTGACCGCGTCGGCGATGCGCTTCTCGAGCAGCTCGGCGAGGTCCTGCCAGGCCTCGGTGCGCACGAGCAGGGCGTCGAGGGCCGTGACCGCGCGCGCGTCGCTCGGGTCGGCGTCGAGGATCTCGCGGTAGTCGGCGATGGCGCGCGGGAGGTCTCCGAGGGCCCTCTCGTCGATCTCGGCGATCTTGAAGAGGTAGCCCTTGCGCTCCTCGACGTCGTCGGCGCGCTCGGCCGCCTCGCGGTAGAGCGCGAGGAGCTCGCCGTGCGCGGCCTCGCGCTGGAGCAGGGACTCGAGGGCGGCGAACACCTCGGCGCGGCCCGGGTCGAACGCGAGCGCGCGGCGGTAGTACTTGCGCGCGCGCGCCGTGTCGCCCACGCGCGCGTCGAAGAGCCGCGCGGCCTGGAACGCGAGCTCCGCGGTCACGTCGTCGTCGCCCGCGGTCTCCTCGAGCGCGCCGGCGTAGATCTCCGCGAGGCGGTCCCAGCGCCCGAGCTGCGCGGCGATGCGCGCCATGATCTCCCACGTCGACCGGTCGGCGATCTCCTCGCGGAACACCCGCGCGTAGGTCTTGAGCGCGGCGTCGAGGTCGTTGAGGTTCTCCTCGTAGAGCGTGCCGAGGCGCGTGAGCAGCTCCTTGCGGGCCACCACGTCGGTCTCGGCCGCGATGCGCGCCTCGAGGGCCCCGATGAGCTTGGGGCTGTCCATGCGCGCGAGGTAGATCGGCTCGAGCATCGCCGCGGTGCGGGCCTCGTAGCCCGGGCGCGCGCCGAGGGCCTCGAGCGCCACCACGGTGGGGTCGTGGTCGGGCGAGCGGTCGAGCACCTCGCGGAAGTGCTCGAGCGCGCGGTCGGGGTCGCCCAGGTGGTCCATCGCGACGAGGCCGAGGCGAAAGTGCAGGTCGGCCGCGTCGGCGTCGGGGATCGCGAGCTGGCTCTCGAGCAGGTCGGCCAGGTCGCGCCAGCGCCCCTCGGCCGAGTAGATGCGCTCGAGCGCGAGGGCCGCCTCGCGGTCGAAGCCCATGCCCATGATCGCCTCGTGCGCCTGCGCGGCGGCGGGGCGGTCCTTGAGCTCCTCCTCCGAGATGCGCGCCTGCTTGCGGTAGAGGGCGCGCCGCTCGTCGTCGCTCGCCGCGAGCTCGGTCTTGCGCCGCAGCACGGCGATGAGCTCGTGGAACTCCCCGGCCTCCTCGTGCAGCGTCTCGAGCGCGTCGAGCGCGGGGGTGTAGTCGGGCCGCTGCTCGAGGGCCTTCTCGTAGTACTGCCGCGCCGTCGCCCGGTCGTCGAGCGCGCGCCGCGACAGCTCCGCGACCTTCATCAGCACCGAGAGCTGCAGGTCGGCGTCGAGCAGGTCGGGCGCCACGTCGCGCAGCACCTGCACGAGGTCCGCGTGGCGCTTCGACGCGCGCGCGAGGGCCTCGACCTGGTCGAGCCGGGGCTTGAGGTCGGGCTCCGAGAGCGACTCGCGCAGCTCGCGGGCCGCGTACCCGAACGCGCGGCCCGGGTCGCTCATCCCGATCTCGCACACGTCCGACGCGCGCGCGAGCGAGCGGCGGCGCTCGTCGGGGTCGTCGGTGTCGCTCGCGACGCGCTCGAGCACCGTCACGAGCTTCTCCCACGACTGCTCGGCCTGGAGCACGGGGTCGAGCGCGCGCGCCGCCGCGAGGGCCACGCCCGGCTCCTGCGCCGTGAGCAGCCCCTCGAGCGCCGCCCGCGCCGCGGGCTGCGAGGGGTCGATGTCGAGCGCCTCTTTGTAGCCCTCGACCGCGCGCGCGAGCTCGCCGGTGCGCGTGCGGCGCAGCTCCGCGATGCGCACCACGAGCCCGAGGCGGTCGGCCGGGTCGGCCACGGCGAGGTCCTGCTCGAGCACCCCGAGCAGGTCGGTCCACGCGTCGCTCACCTCGTAGAGCCGCGCGAGCGAGGCGTGGATGGCCCGGTCGGGCCCGTACGCGTCGAGGATCTGCGAGTAGAGCGCGACGGCGCCCGGCACGTCGCCGATGCGCTCCTCGAGCACGCGCGCGGCGCGCACCTGCAGGGCCTTCTGCTCGTCGCCGTCGGTCGCGAGCTCGGTGTCGCGCCGCAGCGTCGCCACGAGCTCGGGCCACGCCTCGGTCTTCTCGTAGAGCCGCGTGAGGGCCGCGAGGGCCTCGCGGTCGGTGGGCTCGATGTCGAGCCGCGCGCGCTGCGCCGCGATGGCGCCCTGCGCGTCCTGCAGCTCGTCCTCGCGGATCTCGCCCGCCTGCGCGTAGAGCGACCGGCGGAGCGTGGGGTCGGTCTCGTGCCGCGCCCGGAGCTCGAGCGCGTCGACGAGGCCGCGCGCGTTCTGGAGCCCGCGGTAGAGCCGCTCGAGGGCCACGGCCGCGCGGGTGATCACCTCGGTGTCGTCGCCGGCCACCTCGAGCAGCCTGCGCCACGTGCGCTCGGCCTTCTCGTGGTCGATGAGCCGCTCGTCGTAGAGCGCCGCGAGGTCTTGAAGGATCGCCACGCGCACGCCCGCGGCGCGCTCGTCGCCGACGGCGCGCTCGAGCGTCTCGGCCGCGGCGGCGTCGCGGTTGGCCACGATCGAGAGCCGCAGCGCCTCGGCGCGCAGGGCCTCGCTCGTGGGCTCGGCCAGCACGGCCTGCTGCATGGCCTCGAACGCGCCCGCGGCGTCGTCGAGCACGAGCTCGCGCAGCTCGGAGACGCGGCGGTGAAGCTCGGCGCGCGTCGCGGCCCCGTCGGTGCTCTCGAGGCGCACGAGCAGCATACGGACGAGGTTCGCCGCGCTCTCGTCGCCGTCGGCCTCGTAGAGGGGCTCGAGCACGGCGCCCGCCTGGGCGCGCAGCGACGGCACCGAGAGCAGGCGCTCGAGGCCGGCGCGGGCCCCCGCGTGCGAGGGCGCGCGCTGCACCACCTGCTCGAAATCGCGCAGGGCCGAGTCGGGGTCGTTCAGGTGCTGCTCGCGCACCTCGCCGCGGCGGAAGCGCAGCTCGATGCCCTCGGCGTCGTCGAGGCCCGCGCGGTCGAGGCGGTGCGAGAAGAGCTCGGCGAGGTCCTTCCAGCGGCCGAGGCGGGTGTAGAGCCGGTCGAGGGCGCGGAACGCGTCGACGTTCGACTCGTCGAGCGCGAGCACGCGGCGGTAGACCTCGGCCGCCTCGGCGGGCTGGTCGAGGATCTCCTCGAGCATCAGGGCCTCCTCGTGCAGCAGCTCGACGCGCGTGGCGACGTCGGGCGTGCGCGAGACCCACACGGCGTAGAGGGCGCGCAGGTCGTCCCAGCGCTCGCGGTCGGTGTAGAAGCGCTTGAGCGACGAGAACGCGTGCAGGTCGAGGCCGCCCGCGTCGAGCACCAGCTTATGGAAGCGCTCGGCCGCGGCCGCGTCGGCGTGGCGCTCGTCGTACACGGCCGCCGTGCGCCGCGCGAGCTGCACCCGCACGGCCGCGTCGAGGCCGTCGCGGTCCACGATCTTCGCCAGGGCCTCGGCGAGCTCCTGGTTCCAGCCGCCCACGGCGGCGAACTCCGAGAGCGTGTCGGCGAACTCCTCGCTCTCGGGCTGCTCGCCGAGGAGCCCGCGCAAAAGCTCGAAGCCCTGCCGCGGCTCGTCGAGGCGCTCGCCGTAGACCCGCGCGAGGCGCAGGCCGAGGGCGCGGCGCTCGTCGCGGTCGCCCGTGGCGTCGAGCAGGATGCGCAGCACCTGGGCGAGCTTGCGGTGCTCGCCCACGGCTTCGAACTCGGGCTCGAGCAGGCGCGCGGCGGTGACCTTCCACGCGTCGTCGCCGAGCATCGCCTCGAGCGCGCCGAGGGCGCCCGGGTGGTGCGCGTCGAGCGCCAGCACCTCGCGGAACGACGCGACCGCGCCCTCCATGTCGCCCAGGCGCCGCGCCTGGAGCTCGCCCAGGCGGAACGCGAGCTCCGCGCGCTCGGCGCCCGTGGCCGCGTCGCGGCGGGTGGCGAGCAGCGCCGCGAGCTCGGGCCACCGGCCCGCCGACTCCGAGAGCCGCGAGAGCGACTCGAGGGCCTCGGCGTCGCCGGGGTTCTCGTCGAGGATGCGCCGGAAGTGGCGGCTGGCCGCGTCGGCGTCGCGGAGCTGCGTCTCCTCGAGGCGCGCCACCTCGAGCAGCAGCGCGCGGCGCTCGGCCGCGTCGGTGGTGCGCGCGATGCGGTGGTCGAAGAGCGCGCGCAGCTCGGCCCAGCGGCCCGCGCGGCGCAGCAGGCGGTCGAGCGTCGCGATCACGTGCTCGTCGCCGGGCGCGGCCTCGAGCGCGCGCTGGTAGCGCGCGACGGCGCTGTCGATGCGGTCGAGCCGGTCGGCCTCGACGGCGGCGGCCTTGTCGCGCAGGCGCGCGGCCTCGGGGGCGTCGACCCCGGCCGCGCGCGCGTCGAAGGTCTCGACGAGCTCGCGCCACGCGCCCGCGTCGGCGGCGCTGCGCTCGAGCGTGGCCTCGAGCTCGGCGTCGCCCGGGCGGATCTGGTACGCGCGCAGCGCCCAGCGGAACGCGCCGGGGCGGTCGTTGAGCCGCGTCGCCGCGAGCTCGCGGAGCTTCTGCAGGTACGCGAGGCGCCCCTCGTCGTCGCCCGCGGGCACCGCGTCGAGCAGCACCTCGTAGAGCTGCGCGAGGCGCTGCCACTTCTCCTCCTTGAGGTAGATGGGCACCAGGGCCGAGGCCGCGCGGAGGTTCCTCGGCTCGACCGACAGCACCCGCTCGTAGCTCCTGAACGCGCGGTCGGGCTGCTCGAGGCGCTCCTCGTAGATGCGCGCCGCGCGGAACGACAGCGCCACGCGCGTCGCGTCGGACTGCGCGCGGTCGGCGCTCGCGCCGAGCACGTCGGCGAGGCCGTCGAAGTCGCCCGCGCTCGCGTAGAGGTCCTCGAGCGTGTCCCACTGCTCGGCGGCGGTGTACGCGTCGCGCAGCACGCGCATCGCCTTGGGGTGCCCGGGCTTGACCGCGAGCACCCGGCGCCACGCCTCGATGCTGCGCGCGGGGTCGCCCATGCGCTCGCCGTAGACCGTGCCGAGCTTCATGAGCAGGTTGACCTTCACCTCGGCGTCGGTCGCCTCGTCGACGCGTCGCTCGAGCACGTCGGCCAGGCCCGCCCAGTCCTTCTCGCGCTCGGTGAGCTTCTCGAGCGCGTCGAGGGCGCCGGGGGTGTTGCGGTCGAGCGCGAGCGCCTCGCGCCACAGGGCGATCGCCTCGCCCGGCGCGCTCAGCTTCTCGGCCGAGAGCTTCGCGAGCTCGACCACCGCGTCGCGCCTGCGCGCCCCCTCGAGCGCGTCGGCCTCGCGGCGCGACACGTCGAAGAGCTGGCGCCACGCGCGGCGGCGGCCGTAGAGGTCCTTGAGCTGCGCGATCGCGTCGGCGTCGTGCGGCGTGATCGCGAGGATCTGCTCGAGCGGCCGCGTCGCGTTGTTGACGTTGTTGAAGCGGTCGAGCCAGATCTGCGCGACGCGGCGCAGGAGCGCCACCTTCTCGGCCGGGTCGCCCGAGTGCTCCACCTGCTGGTCGAGCACCTTCACCACGTCGGTGAAGCGCCCGAGCTTCTCGTAGCTCGCCGCGAGCGCCACGAGCGACGTGCGGTCGCCCGGCTCGAGCGCCAGGATCGAGTTGTACGTCTGCACCACCATGGGCTCCTGGCCCAGGCGGTCGCGGTAGATGTCCGCCATCTCCCGCAGGATCTCGAGCTTGCGGTCCTTGTTCGAAAGGTCGCCGCCGGGGCGCGCGCCGCCCAGCGACTCGAGCTCCTGGCGCAGGAGCTCGACGAGGTTGTTCCACCGCCCCGCGGCCGTGTAGAGCCGCACGAGCGCCGCGCGCGCGTCGGCGTGCGCCGGGTCCTGACGCAGCACCATCTTCCACGCGTCGATCGCCTTGTCGGCCTGCCCCGCGGCCTCGGCGGCCTGCGCGGCCTCGACCGCCGCCGCGATGCGCGCCGCGGGCGTCGCGGGCTTCGCGGCCGTTGTCGACGCGCGGGCGCCCACGGCCTCGACCGTCGACGACGACGTGCGCGCCACGGGCTGACGCGCGGGG
>JBDHVF010000135.1:0-13296 GCA_039809605.1 Polyangiales bacterium
TGGCCGAGGCGGCCCGCGGCGCCGGCGCCGAACGACTCCATGAGCTCGACGTAGAAGGTGTTCTGCCGCGCGAGGCGCGAGACCACCAGGGCGAGCATGTCGCCCGCGCGCGCGGGGCGCGCGTCGAAGCGGTCGAAGGTCGCGAAGAAGTGGTCGTGCCCCGACCCCCGCGCGGGGTCGAAGTTGCGCATCGAGAGCGCGTCGACGAGCGCGTTGAAGAGGGCCCCGTCGCGCGCGAGCGCGTCGGCCGTGACGTCGCCCCGCGCCGCGTCGCACGGAGGCTCGACGAGCGACGGGGGCGCGCGCCGCACGCAGAGCCCGTCGTCGGCGGCCCAGCGGAGGTAGTGCTCGGCGTAGGTCACGCCGCTGAGGTGCACGTGCAGGTCGCCGCCCTTGGGCATCTCGCGCAGAAAGACCGCCTGGTGGGGAGGGCTCCCGCGGATCGACGCGAGGTAGCGCGCGGTGCGGGCCTCGGGCGTCTGCGCGGCGGCGCCCGCGCACCCGAGCGACAGGGACGCGGCGAGGGCGACGAGGGGCTTCTTCACGGCCGCGAAGGTCTCACGCTTCGCCCGCGACGTGGCGGCGCACCGCGTCGGCCATGCGGTCGCGGTCGCGCTCGGGCACCTCGGGGTACGCGGGGAGGAACGCCACGCGCTCCCTCCACGACGCGCATCGGTCGGCGCGCGCGTCGGGGCGCTCGGGGGCCGTGGGCACGGCCGCGAGGGTCGAGGTCCCTCGCGCGGCGTCGAAGCCCTCGCGGCGCAGCGAGCGCACGAGCCCGTCGGGGTCGGCGACGCACACCGCGAAGAGCCAGTGGGTGCGCGCGGGCATCGACGCGCCGAGCACGGTGACCTCGGGCGTGAGCCTCGCGAGCATGCGCTCGCCCGCGTCGCGGCGGCGGCCCACCCGCGCGTGGTCGAAGCGCTCGATGCGCCGCGCCAGCGTCGCCGAGAGCGCCTCGCAGGGTCGCCACCGTATCGCGCGCTGGAGCGCCTCGGGCGTCTCCGCGGGGAAGCCCTTCGTGAGCCCGGTGAGCACCGCGTCGAGGTCGCGACCGGCCGCGCCCACCGCGCGCGCGAAGCCCGCGTAGCGCCGCGGGTGGCGCGGCAGGGCGAGCGCGAGGTACGTCGAGAGCTTCTTCGCGTAGCGGGCCGCGGGCTGCGCGGGCCACGACCTCATGAGCGAGCGCATCGTCGCGCGCAGGGCCTCGTCGCGCACGCGCACCAGCGCGCCGCCGAGGGCCGTGGCGGTCTTGATCGTGCCGAAGCTGTGCAGCACCACGTCGGCCGAGGGGCTGCCCGCGAGGCGCGCGGGGCCGGTGAAGCCCTGCGCGTCGTCGTCGACCACGACGAGCCCGCGCGCGTGCGCCACGGCGGCGAGCGGCGCGAGGTCGACCGACGCGCCGAAGAGCTGCGCCACCACGAGCACGCGGGAGCGCGCGGAGATCACCCGTGAGAGCTCCTCGGGCGAGGGCGCGAGCGTGGCGGGGTCGCAGTCGAGCGGCACCGGCACGAGCCCGTGGGCGCGGGCGATGCGGGCCATGTCGGGGATGGTCCATCCCGAGAGGATCACCTCGTCGCCGGGCGCGAGCGCGAGGGCCGAGAGCATGAGGTCGAAGCCCGAGCGCGCCGAGAGCGCCGCGATCACCTCGCCGTCGGGCGACGCTGCGCGTTCGAGCGCGCCCGTCGCGCCGCGAGGGGTTCGCGCGCACGCGGCGAGGGCCCGCGCGAGCGCCGGGGGCTCGATGTCGATGCGGTGCCTCGGGTGCAGCGCGCGGGGGCTCACAGGAAGCGCCGCGTGCCGCGGGTGCCCTCGGGCTCGTGGCCCTCGCGGCGCTGGTAGGCGGGCGCGAGCAGCGCGTCGAGGCGGCCCATGAGGTCGTCGGTGGCGCGCTGGAGCACGGGGCGCGCGCGGTCCTCGTGGTCGGGGTCGAAGGGCTCGAAGTCGTCGGCGAGGCCCGAGAGGTCGGGTGTGTACGCTTCGCCGAAGCGCAGGTCGACGGTGCCCCCGCGCAGCCCCAGCGTCGCGCCGCGGAACACCTCTCGGCACCCGCTCATGCCCGCGGGCACGACCTCGACGCCCAGGGCCTTCGCGAAGGTCATCGCGCCGATGCGCCCCCTGCCCAGCCGGCTCGACACGGTGCCCTCGGGGTACATCTGCACCGAGAAGCCTGCGGCGACGGCCTCGCGCGAGAGCCGCAGCGCCTCGCCGAGCAGCGCGCGGTACACGCGCCTCCACGTCGCGCGCAGCGCCTCGCGCGAGGGCTCGAAGCGCACGCCCAGCACGTCGCGCGGGCGGCTGCGGAGCGCGTCGAACGCGGCGTCGTCGGGCAGCGGCGCGTCGCGGTCGAGGTGGTCTCGCATCGCGCGGTACTCGTCTTCGGTGGGGCGTCGGCCGAGCACGCGCGACGCGTCGACGAGGATCACGTAGCCGCGCGACGCGAGCGGCACCACGCCGGTGCGCTCGAGCACGGGGCGCATCGCGGGCGAGTGGTAGTTGCGCGCCTTGGTGACGGTCACCACGCGCTGCCCCGCGCGCCGCATCGCCGACCGGAAGGTCATGAAGTCGTACCTCTGCGACGAGTTGGTGGCGTAGAGCACGGGCCTCGCGGGCGGCGCGAACCCGTGGAGCACGCGGCGCGTGCCGGTGAGGTCCTCGTAGCGCATGAAGGCCCCGGCGACGGCGCCCTCCCAGAGGGGAGCGGGCGCGACGCGGTAGCGCGCGAGGTAGCCGAGGTCGAGCATCGCGCGCGGATGATCGTCGCGGGCGCGCGGGCGATCAACGCCCTCGTGGGGTATAGGAGCCCCCATGATCGACGACGTCTATGCTTTGAGCGAGGCCGTGGCGCGCGGGGAGCGCTTCGACTACCGCTTCTTCTGGAAGCCCACCGCGTCGCCCGACGGCCGCGTGACCGACGCGTGCTTCTCGCAGTGGTGGGCGAGCGAGTTCACGGTCGACGGCGTGACCTACACCACCGCGGAGCAGTGGATGATGGCCGGCAAGGCGCGGCTCTTCGGCGACGACGGGACGCTCGCGGAGATCCTCGCGACGCACGACCCCGCCACGGTGAAGAAGCTCGGTCGCAAGGTGCGCGGCTTCGACGACGAGACCTGGAAGCGCCACCGGCTCGACATCGTGACCGAGGGCAACGTGGCGAAGTTCTCGCAGTCGCCGGCGCTTCGCGCGCACCTCGCGGCGACGGGCGACGCGGTGCTGGTGGAGGCGTCTCCGCTCGACCGCATCTGGGGCATCGGCCTCGGCGAAGAGAGCCCCGACGCGCGCGACCCGAGGCGCTGGAAGGGGCTCAATCTTCTGGGCTTCGCGCTGATGCGCGCGAGGGCGCGCGTCGCGGGCGGGTGACGGTGCCCAGCCGTCGCAGGGCGAGGATCGGCCTGCGGGGCGCGGGCGCTCACGCCGTCGTCGCGCTCGCGATGAGCTCGTGTGCCGGCCCCGAGCTCGTCGCCGCGGCCCCAGGCGGACGTCGGGCGTGCGATCGCAGCGTGCTCCAGCGCATCTCGACCGACGTGTTGTCGGTCGAGCGTCGCGAGGGGTGCCTCGCAGAGCGGTGGACCTCATGGCCCGGCGACGTGACCTCGCCGGTGCCCGTTCGACTCCGCGCGAGCAGCGCCAGCGAGTTCGTGCTGCAGGTAGGCGATGGGGCGGCCGTGGACTGGTCCAATGACATACAAGCGTGGGCCGCTGTGACCCCCGGACTGAGGCGCATCCGGGGCGTCCTCGACGCGGGCGAGCGAGATTGTCGGGCCGACGGCGGGCCGGGGCCGAGTGGCTACGACCTCGGCGTCGCGACCTGCACGGTGCCGTTGGCGGAGCTCGCCACGCGCATCGCCGCGGTGTGGAGCGAGCAGCCGACGCTGCGTCAGCGGTCGTCCACGTTCTGCGTGCGCCTCGGGGGAGAGAGCGGCCCGCGGTGCGCGCCCTCGGACGATCGATGCGGTCCGCAGTACATCGACCGCTCGGCGTCGGACGCTGGAGCGCCTCCGCAGGACGCGGAGCGCTGCCCGGGGACAGTCTGGCCGTCGCTCCAGGGGGGCCGCTGCACGCACGACGGCGAGTGCCTCATCACGGGGTGCGGGAACGCCTGCGTGCAGTGGAGCCTCGCGCCATTCAGCGCTGCGTGCGTAGGATTCAGCGGCATGCGCTGGTGCGGCTGCGTCGAGGGGCGGTGCGCGTGGTTCGACGTCCCGCGGTGATCGCCCGCTCATCATCGCCACCCGTGACGGTTCCAGCAGGACGCGCGGCGGGCTGTCGAGGGACCTCCGTTGCGCCGTGGCGGATGGCTATTCGCCGAGCCTTCGCCGGAGCCAGAACTCCAGCGCGCCCGCGAATGGCGGCAGGTATCCCCGCGCGTCGGGGGTCTCGCATCGCACGAGCTGCCTCCGCAGGTCGGCGTCCCTGATCGGGGCCGCGCGGAGCCGTCCCAGCGCGTTGACCATGCCGAGCACGGCCTCGCGGCGGCGCGCGCAGAGCGCAGCGTCGTTGAGGTTGAGCCGCTCCTCGATGTCGGCCTGGAGGTCCTCGCGCGACGAGCGAACCTCACCGCGCGTCGTGTAGGAGAGGCTCGCGACGTGCGTTCGCTCACGCGGATCGACCGTCAGCACGTCGTTGCCCTGACGCGTGTCGCAGTGCTGGCGCTCGCGCGGGGTGCCCTCGTTCCCCGGGCATGCGGCGAGGAGGTTGGTCCACTCGAGGTCTCGTCCGCGATCCACCACCTGGGGCATCCAGTGGGCGATCTTGACTCGCAGCTCGGGCCCGACCTCGGGCTCGATGCGCTGCATGCAGAAGCAACACACGCCGTGCTGATCGCGGACGAGCGCGGCGCGGAGCTCCTGCTTCGCGTCCGACGGCAGGCCGTCGTAGCGGGCCCCCGGCGTCTTGCGGAACGCGAGCAGCAACGGCGGCTCAGGGCCCTTGCGGATCAGCCGCATCCCCGCCCTCCAGGAAGTGCAGCATCGTCCGCAGCCCGACCACCTCCCGGTCGCGCTCGGTGACCGCGCGCGCCAGCGCGTCGAGCTTCGACTGCGCCTCATCGTAGCGGCCCGCGTCGATGAGCGCGGCCACCTCGCGGACCGCATCGCGTTGGGCCTCCGGGCGTTCCGGCGTGTCCATCGCCTCGGCGAGGATCGCGTTGCTATCTCGCCCCGAGGTGGGCGCGCCCGGGTGCACGAACTGGAAGTCCTTGACGAGCACCACGGCGTCGTTCGGCACCTCGCTGAGCACCTGCGGCGAGTGCGTGGTGACGACGAACTGACAGTTGGGGAAGGTCGCTCGCAGGCGCCCGAGCACCTTGCGCTGCCACGCGGGGTGCAGGTGCAGCTCGATCTCGTCGATGAGCACCATTGCTTCGCCCTGCAAGGGGTCGCCCTCCGGGTGCGTGATGGCGAGCCGGCGCGCGAGGTCGGCCGCCAGCGCGAGCAGGAGCTTCTCTCCGTCGGAGAGCTGATCGATCGCGAGCAGGGTGGCGCCCTTGCGGATCACCATGTGCAGCAGATCGCGTTGCACGCGCAGCCCCGAGAAGCCGGGCAGCATCCCAGCGACCGCGCGGCGCACCGCGCCGAGCTGCGGGTCTTCGAGGGAGAGGTTGCCCTGCGAGACCTTGAGTTCGTTCTCGACGTCCTCGCGCTCCTTGAACCACTGGAAGAGGCTGCGGAACTTCAGACGCCCCACTGACAGCGCGTCGCGGAGCGCAGGCGGCGCAGGCGCGGCACCCGCGGGCTCTTCGTGGGAGGCGAACGCCTCGGACGCGGGTGCGACGGCTCGCGCAGACTCGTAGTAGACCGGCTGGAAGGGCGCCGCTCCGAAGAGCCGCATGAGCGCGGCGTTGATCCCGCTCGTTGCCCTTCGCCTGGTGCGTTGGTGGGTAACCGCCACCGTCGTCCGCACTGCGCCATTGGAGACGCCACCCTCGATCCGGAGTTCGCCAGCGCCTACGGAGATGTCCTCATCGGTCGGGAGGAGAGACCAGCCGCTCTTGCCATGAAGCGTATGGAGGAGCACCTCCGAGATCACGACGGCCAGCGCTTCGAGCACCGAGCTCTTGCCCGAGCCGTTGGGGCCGAACAGCACCGTGAGCGGTCGATCGAGGTCCAGCGTCGCGTCGGCGAAGCCTCGGAAGTTCTTGAGCGTCAGCCGGTGGACCTTCATCGTTCGCCGCCACTCGCACCGTCCCGGTGGATCGTCGAGGGCGCGCCGGAGGTATAGCCCATCGCGTGATGGGGCAACACTCGCGGTCGCGACGACCGAGGGCCTGTCGCCCCTCTTCGGGGGCTTCGCGGGCCGATCACGCCGCCAGGGCGCGCTACGGGAGCCGCGCGCAGCGCGACGACGAGAGCCCGCCGGGGCCGCCGCGGTAGAGCACGGCCACGGGCGGGGTGGAGCTCGTCTCGTCGATGCGCAGGTCGTCGTAGCCGTCGCCGTCGGCGTCGAGCACGCGGTAGTGCTGGCCCCTCAGGGCGCTCGGGGGATCCAGCGCGGCGCACGGGGGCAGGTCGCGTTGGTCGAAAAATACGCCCCTGCGCCCGAGGCCGCCGTACTCGATCGTCGCGACGGCGAAGGCGGGCGTGCGCCGGAAGCGGTT
The DNA here is from genome assembly GCA_039809605.1 of Polyangiales bacterium. Taxonomy (GTDB): domain Bacteria; phylum Myxococcota_A; class Polyangia; order Polyangiales; genus CAISKJ01. The sequence goes on from JBDHVF010000135.1 coordinate 6,596, forward strand.
GCCCTCGTCGACGCGGTCGCTCGTGCCGTCGCCGTCGAAGTCGCCCACCAGCGCCGTGAAGAAGTAGTCGTACGGGGCACGCAGCGAGAGATCGGTGGGGCGTGGCCCGCCGTAGATCCGCGCCGCGCTCCTGCCGGTGGACGAGGTGACCGAGAGCATGTCCCCGAAGCCGTCGCCGTCGGCGTCACCCACCGCCCACGCGGACAGTTCCTCCGCGTGCACCCCCCCCATCGCCTCGTCGCCGTACACGTAGAGGACGCTCGTGGTCGCGAGGCCGCCCGGCCCGCCGAGGTACACGTTGCCGCCGCTGCTGCTGTGGGCACCCCCGGTCGGTCCCGAGGTGCTCGACCAGACGGACGACGGCACGAGCACGTCACCGTAACCGTCGCCGTTCAGGTCGCCAGCCGCGACCACGGCCCCGATCAAATGCTCCCTGATCGACGTGATGGTCCCGAAGCCGTCGTCGTACGTGCTCGTCTCGTCGGTGGCGAAGTCGATCACCTGCCCCGGCAGCGCCGGGGACCCCGCGGGGGCGCCGAAGGACACCTCGATCACCCAGCGCGTCGGCATCTCGCGGGCGCGCACCGCACGCCCGTCGACGCGGTCCGCGAAGCCGTCGCCGTTCACGTCGAGCACCGCGTTCGGCGGCAGCTCCGGCGGCGTCGTGGCGTCGGGGACGAAGAACTCCCACCACGGCGACGGCGCCGCGTCGACGGCCGTTCCGCGCCGTGCGTAGACGCGCCAGAAGTGAACGCCCGGCGCGAGCGCGGTCGGCGCGCGGAGGCGGTCCCCGGTCGCGTCCCACCGTGCCTCGACGTGATCGCAGCTTCGCGACGCGCACACCTCGACGCGGGCGCCGTCGGCGCCGCGAGGGAGCCTCCACCGCAGCCACGGGCGCCCGCTCGTCACCCACGACGTCGAGACCGGCGCCGTCGGGCGGATCGGCGGGTCGACGCAACGGCTCGCCACGCAGTGCATGTCCGCGGGGCACGCGTTGCCGCACGCGCCGCAGTGGGCGGCGCTGGATCGCACGTCGACGCACGCCCCGTCGCAGCGCAGGTGGCCCTCGGGGCAGGGAGCGCACGCGCCGTCGGAGCAGACCTCCGACGCTCCGCAGGCGTGACCGCACGCGCCGCAGTGGCCCGCGTCGGACGCGAGCGCGACGCAGCGCCCGTCGCACCATCTTTGAGGGTCGACGCAGCCGCCGCAGCGCCCGTCGATGCAGGGGACCGACGGCTCGCACGCCCGATTGCACGCGCCGCAGTTGCGCGCGTCGCTGCGCGCGTCGACGCAGCGGCCCAGGCAGTCCGCGAGGGGCCACGCGCACACGCACGCGCCGCCGGCGCAGCGCCTCCCGTCCTCGCACGCGCGGTCGCAGGAGCCGCAGTGGATCGTGCTCGTGCGAAGGTCGGCGCACTCGCGCCCGCAGCGCACCTCGTACCCGCTGCACTCGGGCTCGCAGGCTCCGTCCAGGCAGCGTCGCCCCGGCACGCACGGGTGCCCGCACGCGCCGCAGTGGGTCACGCTCTTCTGCAGGTCCACGCACGCGTCGCCGCAGCGCGCGTACGGAGGCGCGCACGTCGACGCGCACACGCCGCCCGAGCAGACCTGATCCGCCTCGCATGCGAGGCCGCACGCACCGCAGTGCACGGCGCTCGATCGGGTGTCGACGCACGCCCCCTCGCAGACGGCGCGATCCGCGGGGCAGCCGCAGCTCCCTTCGAAGCAGGGCACCCCCGCGGGGCAGGCGGCGCCGCATGCGCCGCAGTGGGCCGGGTCGGAGCCCGTCGCGGTCTCGCACCCGTCGGCGGCGTCGCCGTTGCAGTCGGCGGAGCCCTGCCGGCAGTACGAGCCGCAGCGCCCGCCGACGCAGGTCTCGCCCGCGCCGCACACGCGGTCGCACCCGCCGCAGTGCCGCGCGTCGGTCTCGGTGTCGACGCACTCGCTCCCGCAGCGAAAGAGCTCCCCCGCACACGCGCCCGCGTCGGCCGCGCCGGGGTCGCTGGTGCACGCCGCCAGCAGCGCGCACACGAACGCCGCGAGCAGCGCCGCCCCACACAGTCGTGATCGCTCGGTCCTGTTCATGTCGCCACCCGTGACGGCTCCACCACGACGCGCGGCGGACCGTCGAGAGACCTCCGTTGCAGCGCGCGGGAGGTTCATGTGCGCCGCCGCGTCGATCGATCAGGTCGCGGCGCCGCGCACGCGAGGCTCGTCCCGAACGAGTCGTACGTCTCGAGCATGGTGACGAGCGTGTACCGCGGCGCCGTCGAGAGCGCCGACGCGGAGCCCGTGAACACGTAGACCGCGCCGCGGGCGCCGCGCGTCCGCGGCGAGCTGACGAGCAGGTCGGCCAGGCCGTCGCCGTCGAGGTCGCCAGCGCCCGCGACGCTGAACCCGAACCAGTCTGCGTCGTCGACCGAGAGCGTGAGGGAGGGGGTGACGGAAACCAACGCCGCGCCGCCGAGATGCACCGTGACCGCATCGGACGACGAGGCGCTCGGCTCGCGTCCCATGACGAGGTCGCCGTACCCGTCGCCGTTGAGGTCGCCTGCACCCGCGACGCTCCATCCGACGGCTCCGTCGCGCGCTCCGCTCGTGAACACGGCCGCGGGCGTGGTGGAGACGCCCGCCGCGCCGCCACGGAACACGTAGACGCCGCCCGTGTACCCGCCATGGAGATAGGGCGACTGGTTGCCCACGGCGAAGTCCGAGTACCCGTCGCCGTCGAGGTCTCCGGCGCCAGCCACCAACCGGCCGAAGTGGTCCGTCGGGCTCGGCGTCGGGCTGCCGATGACGCGGTGAGCGAGGGATGAGAGGCCCGTGGCGCTCCCGAGATAGACCGAGACCGAGCCGGCGATCGAAGTCGTCGACGGCAGATCCCCAGGAGCGCCCACGATCACGTCGGAGTAGCCGTCGGCGTTCAAGTCTTCCGCGCCTGCCACGCTGCTCCCGAACTCAGAAGCGTAGTGGGGATCATCGAGCGTGACGGCCGCGGTCGCTGCGATGCCCGAGGCGCTGCCCAGGTACACGAAGGCCGCGCCCGGGCCTCGGCCGGGGTCGCGTGCGTGCCCGAATGAGCCGACGACGACGTCGCCATAACCGTCGCCGTTGACGTCCCCGGCGCTCGCCACGCTCCGCCCGATGAACGTCATGTCCCTCCCCGCGACGACCTCCCGCTGCGGGGTCTGGGAGATGCCCGCGGGGCCGCCCAGGTAGATTCGAAAGAAACCCCACGTACTCGGATCCCACTGCGCGCCGACGATGAGGTCGGCGTAGCCGTCGCCGTTGACGTCACCTGCGCTGGCGACCTGATCGCCGAAGTCATCGCCGTTGCGGGGCCCGATCAGCACGCGGTGCAGCAGGGGCGCCGAGCGCGCGGCTCCGAGGTACACGTGCACGCGTCCGGGGCGTCCCGTGGGCCCGTCGCTCCGACTCGGGTCTCCGACGGCGACGTCGGCGAGTCCGTCGGCGTTGACGTCGAAGGTCGAGCCCGAGACGCCCGCGCCCGAGGGCGCGCCCTCGCCTCGCGTCTCGACGCGAAAGAACCACGTCACGCTCGCGGTGGCCGCCGTGCCCGCGCCGCTGCGCGCGAAGAGGCGCCAGAAGTACGTGCCTGGTGTCAGCCGCGACGAGGGCCTCCACGTGGTCCCACTCACGGCCTCGTCGATCGTCGGCGTCGCGCACGCGCGGTCGCGGCACACCTGCACCCGCGCGCCCGTCGCGCCCGCGGGGAGCTGCCAGCGGAACAGCGGCCTCGCGCTGAGCGCCGTGGCCGTCGAGAGCGGCGCGATCGGTCGCGGCACCGCCACGCACGCGCCCGCGGCGCAGCGCTCTCCCCCCGCGCACGCGCGGCCGCACATGCCGCAGTGCGACGCGTCGCTCGTGAGGTCGACGCACGCGTCGCCGCAGCGGGCGCGAGGCGCGGCGCAGGGCGGGTCGCAGCCGCCGCTCGTGCACGTCCACCCCGCGGGGCACGCGCGGCCGCACGCGCCGCAGTGCGACGCGCTCGTCAGCAGGTCGGCGCACACCCCGCCGCACTCGGTCTGTCCGAGGGGGCACCGGCAGACGCCGTAGCCGCAGACCTGATCGGCGCGGCAGGCGATGTAGCAGGCGCCGCAGCGGTCGTGGTCGACCGCGACGTCGGTCTCGCAGCCGTCGGCCACGACGCTGTTGCAGTCGCCGCGCATGTGGTCGCACCCGAGCGCGCAATGGCTCGAGCGGCACCGCGGCCCCGCGTGGGGCGCGGCCGGGCACACGTTGCCGCACGCGCCGCAGTTCATCGGGTCGCTCGTCGTGTCGACGCACGCGTCGTCGCAGACGGTACGCCCGTCGGAGCAGACGCAGCGGCCCGCGACGCAGCTCCCGACGGGGCACCGCGCTCCGCATGCGCCGCAATGCTCTCTGTCGCTCGAGGTGTCGACGCAGCCGGCCTCGCCACAGGTCCTGTATCCGGGCGGGCAGACGCAGCGGCCCGCGACGCAGCTCCCGCCCACGCAGCGCACGCCGCAGCCGCCGCAGTGCTCCTGACTGCTCGCCGTGTCGACGCAGCCGAAGATCTCGCAGGAGGTGAGCCCCGTCGGACAGATGCAACGACCGGCGACGCAGCTGCCGGCGCCGCACGAGACGTTGCACATGCCGCAGTGGTCGTGGCTGGTCGCGGCGTCGACGCAGCGGCCACCGCAGCCCGTCAACCCGCCGGAGCAACCGCACACGCCGCTCACGCACGCATCGCTCGGCGCACACCGCCGCCCGCACGCCCCGCAGTGCTCGCGGTTCGTCGTCAGCATCACCTCGCAGCCGTTGGACGCGTCGCCGTCGCAGTCGGCGAGACCCGGCGCGCAGTGGTCTTCGCACCGGCCCGCGACACATTGCTGTCGCGGAGCGCACGCGCGGTCGCACGCGCCGCAGTGCCGTGCGTCGCTCTCGGTGTCGACGCACTCGCTCCCGCAGCGAAAGAGCTCCCCCGTACACGCGCCCGCGTCGGCCGCGCCGGGGTCGCTCGTGCACGCCGCGAGCAGCGCGCACACGAGCGCCGCGAGCAGCGTGCCCCATCGACCCTCACCCAGGTGCTCCATGTCGCGCAGCCCTCCGCGAGCCTCCCGTGATCAAACCACGGTGCGCTCCTCGGATGCCTCGGCCGCGTGCGGGGTTCACGCGCCTCGGGCGGTCACGCGCCCATGCACATCACCGAGACGCCGCTGCTCGCGGCGCCCGAGCACACGCCCGTGCGCCCCATGCAGAACGCGCGCACGAGGCACGCGCAGTCGCCCGGCGCGCACGACGAGCCCGCGGTGGCCTGGCACGACGGCGTGATCGACGCGCAGCCGGGGCAGCCCGCGGGGCAGACGCCTGCGTCGGGCGGCGGGCAGATGCCGGGGCCCGGCGGGTAGACGCACGCCTCGGCGCCGAGCGAGCACGCGCCCGAGCCGCACGCGAAGGTCGGCCCCGATGCGTCGCTCGCGTCGGGCGCGTCGGCGGGGCCTCCGTCGGGGCACGCGCCCATCGCGCGGTAGGGGCGGTCGGGCAGGCACGCGCTCGTCTGCTGGATCGTGCGCCCGTCGCAGCCGCAGTACTGCGGCGCCACGGGGAGCGACTGGCACCCGTCGCTGTGGCACTCGCCGCGCGTGTGCTCGCAGCCGAGCGCGTACTCGCACACCTGCCCGCTCGGGCAGTCGGCGTTGCTCGCGCACGAGCGCGCGCCGCCGTCTCCGCCGTCGAGCGGGGGCTCCGTCATGGGCGTCGGGCACCCGCACGCGGCGGGCGTCTCGACGGCCATCCAGAGCGAGGGGCGCCCGCCCGCGTCGACGCGCTGCACGCACACGTGGCAGGGCCGCCCGTTGTGGACGGTGCTCGCGCAGATGGTCTGCGCGATCTGCTCGGTGGCGCAGTCCGACGTGGCGATGGCGGGCTCGCACACGGGCGCGTCGGAGGGCGGCGCGTCGGGCGCGTCGGAGGGCGGCACGTCGGCGGGGGGCATGTCGCCGGGTGCGCCGCCGTCGTTGCCCGATCCGATGGGCGCGTCGGGCTGGCAGGCCGCGAGCGAGAGGGCGACGAACGCGACGAGGGACGGGCGAAAAGCATGGGTCATGGAACCGCTCCTTGCGAGGTGAGCGCCCCGAGGGGCACATCGCGTGGGTGCAGCGAGCGAGGGCGATCCGTGACGGAATCGGCCCTCCCCCCGTCCCCCTCCCACGCGAAGCGTGGGAGGGGGTGCCCGGGAGTAGCCTGCATAGCCTCACCCCCCCGCCCCTCTCCCGCGAGGTCGCGGGAGAGGGGAGCGCTGCCGCGTGCGAGGTGACGACGAGCGTGATCGCGCTGCCGCCTGCGAGGTGACGACGTGCGTGATCGCGCTGCCGCGTGCGAGGTGACGACGTCCGTGATCGCGCTGCCGCCTGCGAGGTGACGACGTGACGATCGCATCGCGACGAACGAGCGGCGCGCCGGCAGCGGCCGCGTCCTCGCACCGCCCGGCGGCTCGACGACGGGTTCGCGCAACCTCTACGTCATTGCCCCTCGCGCGGCAGCGCGATCACGGACGTCGTCACCTCGCACGCGGCAGCGCGATCACGGACGTCGTCACCTCGCACGCGGCAGCGCTCCCTCTCCCGCGACCTCGCGGGACCTACGTGGTCGCGACCATCCATCCTGGATCCTCCTTCGCTGCCGGAGTTCTCGACGCAGCGGAGGGATCGCCGGTC
>JBDHVF010000136.1:0-13272 GCA_039809605.1 Polyangiales bacterium
CTCAGCCACGCCCTCGCTCCGCGGGGGCGGGGCGCGCGGCAGCGAGGGTGGGGGCTCCGCGAAGGCGCGCGGCAGCGAGGGTGGGGGCTCCGCGAAGGCGCGCGGCAGCGTTGGGTGGGGGCTCCGCGAAGGCGGCCAGATTGACCTGCGGTTGGTAGGAGAGCGTTTCCGGGTGCAACTCCCGCGGTTCCGCGGCAGGTCCGCGTCGTCGGTCGGCGTCGCGACGGCTCGAAATGCCCACGGCATTCCTTCGCCGCCGCTCCTTGCCCGACTCGCGGCTCCTTGCGGAACCGCAGGTTTGCACCCGGAAACGCTCTGATCGGGGCGAGGCGCCCGCGCCACGGGCGAGGCCCGCGCGCTCCGCGTCGCACGCTCGAAACCGCTTGTTTTACTGGTCTCTCGCGTTGGAACGGGCGTTGAGACGTGGCCGTGTCAGCCGCGCGTCGACGCGGCCCACGAAAGGACGCGACCATGAACGAGCTCGGACGTTGGACCCTGGTGATCGCGATGATGCTCGGCGCCGCGGGGTGCGGCGCGGCGGCGGGCGGCGGGGGCGCTCCGGACGCGAGCGCGGCGATGCCCGACGCGAGCGCGCCGCGCTCCGACGCCTCGACGGCGCCCACGGTGAGCGCGCAGTGCGGGGCGGCGTGCGCGCGCATCGCGCAGTGCTCCGCGATGGAGGGGTCGCCCATCGAGGAGCCCTCGTGTCGCGCCTCGTGCGCCGCGAGCAACCCCTCGGCGGCGTGCTTCGGGTGCTTCTCGGGGCCCTGCGCCACGAGCTGCGGCGAGGCGTGCGCGATGTGCTTCTTCTCGAACTGCGCGTCGCTCGCGGTGCCCGGCACGACGCCGCCCGACCCGATGCCCGCGCCCGACGCGAGCACCGCCCCGCCCGACGCGAGCGAGCCGGCGCCCGACGCGACGCCCCCCGAGCCCATGTGCGGCACGGGCACGCTGCACGCCGACATCGGGCGCGAGTGCCAGGGCGACTTTCAGTGCGGCACCCGCGTGTGCAACACCAACACCCGCAACGCGCTCAACAGCTACTGCACGCAGGCGTGCAGCAGCATCGCCGACTGCCCCTGCGCCGGAGGCACCTGGGCCTGCCAGCTCATCCCCGGACGCAGCGCCGTGCAGCGCTACTGCGTCGACACGCGGCTGTGACGGGCGCGGTCAGAACCAGGGGTGCTCGCACTCGCGGATGATCTCGTAGTTGCCCGCGCGCACCCCCGCCCTCACGCGGAGCGTCGGGGCCTTGCGCGGCGTGCGGGCGTCGTCGACGAGGGGGCGAGGGGCGCGGTCGGTCGTGCGGGTGTTCATGGCTGATGTCTCCGGTTGGTGGCGTCGGCGCTGCGTCGCGCCGGCGTCACGGACGAGAGCAGCGCGCGTGCCACGCGGCCTTCGCGGGCCTCGCGCGCAGGGTGAGCAACGCGTTGCTCGACGCGGGCAGAGCGGCGCCTCGCGCGCTGAGCAACGGTTGCGCTTCGGGTGCAGCGGCGCGCGCGGCGCCGACGTCGCTGCTTGTTTCGAGAGCGCGCCGCGTGTTACACGGGCGTCGCGTCGAGAGGCCTCGGCCACCGCCTCCGCGCGGCCCCCGGGAGGGCGAATCGCTGCCATGCCTACGTCACCGTTCAGCATCACCGGCGAGCGTGTTCCGAGCGGCGCCGCCGTCGTGGGGTTCCGCGGCCGCGAGGCGATCTCGCGGCCCTACGAGTACGAGGTGCTCGTCGCCGCGCCCGAGGGGTCGCTCACCGCGGCCGACCTTCGCGCGGCGCTGCACACGCGCGCCACGCTCGCGCTCCACCGCGACGACGGCGAGGTGCGCCGCGTCGTGCACGGGGTCTTCACCGCGGTGGCCTTCGTGCGCACGCTCCCCGGCGGCGCGCTTCTCCTGCGGGCGACGCTGGGCCCCGCGCTCACGCGCCTCGCGCTCGCGCGCCGCAACCGTGTGTGGGTCGACCAGAGCGTGCCCGACGTGGTGATGTCGGTGCTGCGTGAGTGCGGCCTCGGCGAGCACGACGTCGAGCTGCGCCTCGAGAACCCCGCGCGCTACGCCCCCGTCGAGCACCTCTGCCAGTACCGCGAGTCGAACCTCGACTTCGTCTCGCGGCGCCTCGAAGCAGAGGGGATCTACTACCACTTCGAACACCCCGAGGGCGGCGCCTCGGAGCTGCTGGTCATCAGCGACAGCCGGTCGTTCCTCACGCCGCTCTCGCAGGAGGGCGTGCGCTTCACGCCCGTGGGCGACGACGACACGAGCACCGTCGAGGGCCTGCGCACCTTCGAGTACGAGTGCAGCGCGGTGCCCGCGGGCGCCCGCGCGCGGGGCTCCGACTACCTCCGCCCCGACCTCGACGTCTCGGGCGCGTCGCAGGGCGCCCACGGCTCTGCCCTCGTCACTCACGACCTCGAGAGCTCGCGCGACCCGCGCGACGCCGCCCGCCACGCGCGCGTGCGCGCCGAGGAGCACGCCGCCCGCGAGGCCGTCGTGCACGGCGAGGGCAGGAGCTACGAGCTGCGCGCGGGCTACAGCTTCGACCTCGAGGAGCACCCGCTGCTCTCGGGCGAGTACCTCGCCACGGCCGTCACGGTCGAGGGCTTCGACCTCGCGGCCCACCGCCCGCTCGCGGCGCGCCTGGGCTTTCGGGCCGAGGTCTTTCACGTCGCCGTCGAGGCCATCCCCGCGTCGGTGCAGTACAGGCCCGAGCGCGCGACGCCCGTGCCCACCGTGCACGGCACCGAGCTCGGCGCGGTCAGCGGCGCGGCGAGGGGCTCGGACCCCGGCCGCTACGCCCACCTCGACGAGCACGGGCGCTATCGCGTGAGGCTGCGCTTCGACGACGACGACGCCAAGACCTCGCCCTCGGTGCCGATGCGCATGGCGCAGCCGCACGCGGGCGCGGGCGGGGCGGGGCTCCACATGCCGCTGCGCGACGGGGCCGAGGTGCTCGTGGGCTTTCTGCGCGGAGACCCCGACCTGCCCTACATCGCCGCGGCCGTGCCCGACGCGCGCACGGCGTCGCCCGTCACGCGAGAGAACGCCACGAAGAACGTGCTCCAGACGGGCGGCGGCAACCGCATCACCATGGAAGACCGCGAGGGCGCCGAGTACATCAAGCTCGCGACCCCGTATCAGAACACGGTCTTTCACATCGGCTCGCCGCACAACCCCGCGTACGAGATGGAGCAGACCACCGACGGGTCGATCCACCTGCGCACGGGGCACAACTGGGAGTCCGACGTCGACACGCACCGGCGCCTCTTCGTGAAGGGCAAGGTCTGGGAGGAGTACGGCACGCCGCCTCAGAAGGACAAGCAGGCCGACGCGCGCCGCACGCCGCACGGCAGCGTCGCGGGCTCGACGACGCCGGTCTTCGCCGACGAGCAGTACGAGGAGACGCTTCGGCGCTACGTCTATGGCGACAAGCGCGAGGAGGTCACCGGCGACGTGACGACGAAGATCGGCGGGACGAAGTCCGAGACCATCATCGGCCCGGACGTTTCGAAGCACCTCGGCAAGAACAGCGAGGAGTACTTCACCGGCCACCGCGCCGCGTTCTTCGGCGGCGCCGAGGAGGAGGTCTACGCCGGCAACAAGCTCGAGATCGCGGGCGGTGTTCGGACCGAGATCGCCGCGGGCGTCCGCGTAGAGCTCGCGCTCGTGGCCGCGTTCGTCATGCAGATGGGGCTCTCGATGGAGGCGTTCTTCGGGCCCAAGATCGAGCTCCACAAGGGCCTCTCGGTCTCGTTCCGCGAGGGCATCAACTTCGAGAAGCACACCATCACGACGCGGGTGCAGTCGGTGGCCCTCGAGAGCGGCGGCCTCAATGTGAGGCAGTCGCTCCTCTACCTGTTCGACTGAGCGATGAAGACCCTCAAGCCGCTCGCGCTCAGCCTCCTGCACCGCGTGGTGGAGCAGGGCGGCGCGTTCCACCTCTGCGTCTGCGCCGTGGCGTTCGTCACCCTCGACGACGACGCCCGGCTCCTCACCGAGCTCTCGCTCTGGAAGGAGGCCGCGCCCCTTCTCCACGGCATCGTCGACGAGGTGATGCCCAAGGCCCGCGCCGAGGTGCTCGTCACCGGCAGCGCCCACGCGCCCGGCGGCGCGCCCTCGGTCGACGTGCGCGTGCGCATCGGGGCGGTCGACAAGACCCTGCGCGTCACGGGCGATCGTCTGTGGGCGCACGACGACCTTCACTCATCGCCCGTGCCCTTCACCGAGATGCCGCTCACCTGGGCGCGCTCGTTCGGGGGCGAGGGCTTCGCGGAGAACCCTCTGGGAAGGGGCTTCGCGGCGGTCGACTCGCACGACGGGCCCGTGCGCCCGCTGCCCAACGTCGAAGACCCGAGGGCGATGGTTCGCACCCCGAACGACCGCCCCGCGCCCGCGGGCCTCGGCCCCATCGACCCCACCTGGCCGCAGCGCACGTCGAAGATGGGCACCTACGACGAGCGCTGGCTCCGAGAAGACTTTCCGGGGCTGCCACGCGATCTCGACTGGTCGGCCTTCAACGTCGCCCCCGAAGACCAGCGGATCGAGGGCCGGTGGCGCGGCGACGAGGGCTTCGCGCTCGACAACCTGCACCCCGCGCGCGCGCGCATCGACGGCAGGCTCCCGGGCCTCGCCGCGAGGGTGTTCGTGAACGCCCGCACGCCCGACGGAGAGGCGTTCCGCGAGGTGCCCATGGCCCTCGACACGGTGCACTTCCTCCCCGGCGTCGAGCGCGTGATGCTGGTTTTCAGGGGCCTCACGCCGGTCGCCGAGGACGATGCGTCCGACGTGCTCCAGCTCCTCGCGGCCGTCGAGCGCGTGGGCGAGGGGAGGGGCGTCGACCACTACCGCGCCGTGCTCGCGCGGCGCATGGACCCGCAGCGCGGCGCCCGCTTCGCCTTTCGCGAGCGCGACCTCATGCCCGAGGGCGTCTCGTCGGGCCTCGCGGAGCTCGTGCGACCGGCGTCGACCACGCAGGGGCTGCTCGCGGCCAACCAGCGGAGGCGCGCCGAGGCCGAGCTCGCGCGCAGCCGCGAGGCGCTCCGGGCGAGGGGGATCGACCCCGACGAGCACCTGCCCGCGGCGCTGCCCGAGGCCGAGCCCGAGCCCTCGCTCGACGAGCTGCCCGACGTGATCGAGCGCGCCGAGTCGATGGCCGACACGCACCGCGCCGAGGCCGACGCCGCGCGCGCGAAGGCCGAGGCCGACGCTCGCGCCCTCTGCGCGCGGAGCGGCGTCGACTACGACGCCCTCGTCGCGAGGCAGCGGGCCGAGGCCGCGGGGCCTCCGAGGTTCAGCGCGCGGGCCGAGCTCGCGAGGCTCACGGCCCTCGTCGATCGGGCGCGTGCCGCGGGCGTCGACGCGGCGCCGCTCGAGGCGACGCTGCGCGACCCGGCGCTCGGCGAGAAGCTCGAGCGCGCCGAGGCGGCGCTCGTCGAGGCGTACCGCGCGACGGCGCACCAGCGAGACGCCGCGCCGAGGCTCGCCGACGAGCTCAACGCCCGCGCGCGTCGCTTCGTCGAAGACCGCAGGGCGCGCGGCGAGAGCCTCGCGTCGTGGGACTTCACCGGCGCCGACCTCTCGGGCATGGACCTCTCGGGTCTGGACCTGCGCCACGCCCTCATGGAGTCGGTGAGCCTCCGCGGCTGCAACCTCTCGGACGCCGACCTCTCGGGCGCGGTGCTCTCGCACGCGGACCTCTCGGGCGCGGTGCTCGACGGCGCGAAGCTCGCGGGCGCCAACCTGGGCTCCGCCGTGCTGCGCGGCGCGATGGCCGAGCGGCCCGTGGACCTCACGGGGGCCACGCTCGCGAAGACCGACCTCTCCACGGCGCGCTTCGCGGGCGCGACGCTCGACGGCACGCAGGTCTTCGAGGCGAAGCTCGCCGACGCCTCGCTCGGCGCGCTCTCGGCCGTCGAGGCGACGCTCTACCAGTGCGACCTCTCGCGGCTCTCACTCGACGGCGCCCACCTCGCGAAGGCGACGCTCCTCGAGTGCAGACTCATCGGCGCGCGGCTCGCGGGCGTGCGGCTGCGCGAGGCGGCGCTCGTCGGCTGCGACCTCTCGGGCGCCGACCTGCGGCGCGCGGGCATGGAGGGCCTCAAGGCCATCAACGGCTGCCGCTTCGAGCGCGCGGACCTGCGCGAGGCGAGGCTGCCGCACGCGAGCCTCCGCGGGGCGAAGCTCACGGGCGCGGCGCTCGCGGGGGCGACGCTCACCGAGTGCGACCTCTGCGAGTGCGACCTGCGCGGCGCCGACCTGACGGGCGTGAGCGCGGCGGGCGTGAGGCTCATCAGGGCCGACCTCACGGGCGCGACGCTCGCGGGGGCGAGGCTGGTGCAGGCGCTCCTTCGCAACGCGACGGTCGAGGGCGCCGACCTCTCGCGCGCCAACCTCTTCGGCGCCGACATGACCCGCGCGAAGGGGCGCGCGCGCAGCCTCGACGACGCCACGCTCACGCGCGTGGTCGCGCCGCGGCGGAGGGACTGACGTGGACCGCCAACGCCTCGAATCCATGGTGCGCTCGGGCGAGGCGATCGCGCGCGTCGACCTCGCGGGCGCCGACCTCGCGGGCGTCGACCTCGGCGGCGCGATCTTCGAAGAGGTCTCGCTGCGGGGCGCGAGGCTCGCGGGCGCGCGGCTGCGCGAGTCGGTCTTCACGGGCTGCGACTTCGCCGAGGCCGGCCTCGCGGGCGCCGACCTCGAGCACGCGACGCTCTCGGGCTGCGACCTCGCGGGCGCGACGCTCTCGGGGGCGAGGCTCGGGTGGGCGAAGTTCGACCGGGCGAAGCTCTCGGGCGCCGACCTCTCGCGCGCCGCGCTCGAGACCACCGTGCTCGCGTCGTGCGACCTCACGGGCGCGCAGCTCGCGGGCGCCACGCTCGACGGGGCGCTGCTCTCCGAGGTGAGCGCCGGGGGCCTCGACCTGCGGGGGGTCACGGTGACGAAGGCCGTGTTCTTCAAGGTCGACCTGACGACGGCGAGCTTCGCCGAGGGGCGCTATTTCAAGGGCGTCTTTCACGCGTGCGCGCTGTCGGGCGCCGAGCTCTCGGGCGTGGACCTCACGCTCTCGCAGTTCAACGGCTGCGACCTCACCAACGCGAGCCTCGAGCGCGCGACGCTCACGCGGTGCAACTTCGCGCAGGCCGACATGTCGCTCGCCAACCTCAAGCGGGCGAGCGCCGCGGGGGCGATCTTTCTGCGGGCGCAGCTCCGTCGGGCGTCGCTGCGCGGGGCCGCGCTCTCGCGCGCGATCTTCGTCGACGCCGACCTGCGCCGGGCGAACCTCACCGAGTGCGACCTCACCGAGGCCGTGCTCCAGCGGGCGAGATGTGCCGGCGCGCGCTTCGACGGCGCGCGGATGACCTTCGCCGACCTCTCGCACGCCGACCTCGCCGACGCGCGCTTCACGGGCGCGGCGATGACCCGCGCGAAGCTCCACGGGGCGTCGAGAGAGACCGCCGTCGACGTGGCCGCCGACGCCACGGGCGACGACCCGGAGCTTCTGGCCGTCGAGCGCGAAGGCTGATCTCACACGGAGCGACACCGATGAACATGGCAGCGAAATGGAACGGCGACGACGCGGCCTGGCAGGAGACCGCCACGGTGACCCTCGTCGACGGCGACGGGTGCGTGGTCGAGAGCGCCTCGGGCTCGCGTCGCGCGCGCCGGGCCGCCGGGTGCCTCGTGCGCCCCGAGGTGGGCGACACGGTGCTCACGGCGACGTCGCAGCGGGGCGCGTGGGTGCTCACGGTGCTCGAGCGCGGCGCGGCGACGGCGGCGCGCGTCGAGCTCGACGGCGACCTCGAGATCCGGCTCCCGAGCGGGCGCCTCTCGATCGCCGCGCAGGAGGGCGTCGACGTGGCGGCGGGCGCGCCCGTCGGGGTGGTGGCTCCGGCGGTGGCGGTGCACGCGCCCGAGGGGACGCTCTCGATCGAGAAGCTCACGCTGCTCGGCGGCGCGGTGGAGGTCGACGTGGCGAAGGTGCGCCTCGCCGCGGGCGCCATCGACCAGACGGTCGAGCGCGTGACCCAGCGGGTCAAGCGCGCGCTGCGCTTCGTCGAGGACTTCGAAGAGCTGCGCGCGGGGCGCATCGACTACGCGGCGCGCTCGCTGCTCTCGTTGCACGGGCGCGGCGCGGCCGTGACGGCCGACGAGCTGGTGAAGGTCGACGCGGCGCAGGTGCACATCGGCTGAAGGGGAGGTGCGAGGTGTTCGCAAACAGCTCTGAAGGCGGCCTCTCGCTGGCCGTGCCCGACGTGGTGAAGGTGCCCCCGCTGGGCACGCCCGCGCCGCTCGTGAACATGTCGAACGAGCCCATGGGCGTGCCCTTCTGCGTGAAGGTGCTCTTCGACGGCACGCCCGCCCACAACCTCAACACCCACGTGCCGCTCACCATGGGCGATCAGGCCGGGGCCATGGGCGGGGTGGTGTCGGGCATCGTGATGGGCCCCACGACGCCCGTCACGGGCGCGTTCACCGTGCTCGTGTGCGCGACGCCGGCGACGCGGGTGACCTCGACGTCGCTCCAGAACGGGGTGAACGCCGTGGGCGTCGCGCTCGCGCCGAGCCAGCTCAAGGTGATGCTCCTCGCGCCGTGAGCACGTGACGATGGCACCCGCACTCCAGCCCGGCGCCGTGTTCGACGGACGCTATCGCCTCGAGGAGCCCATCGACGACTTCGGCGTCGGCGAGTCGTGGCGCGCGCGCGACGCGGGCGGCGCGACGGTGATCGTGAAGCTCCTTCCCCCGCTCGGGGCCTCGGATCACGCCGCGGCGGGGCGCTTTCACGACCTCGGACGCGCGCTCGCGGCCACGCGCCACCGGGGCATCCTCGCGACGCTGCGCCACGGGATCTGCCAGGCGAGGCCCTACCTCGTGCACGAGTTCTTCGCGGGGGTCTCTCTCGCGCGGGGCTTCGCGCTCGCGCGCACGGGCCGGCACCTGCTCGCGCCGGGCGCGCTGGCGAACCTGCTCGACCGCGCGTGCGAGGCCGTCGACGCCGCGCACCGCGCGTCTCCGCCGCTCGTTCACGGCGGGCTGATGCCCGCGTCGCTGGTGGCCGCGATGATCGCGGGGCGCTTCGACCTGCGCGTGATCGATTTCGGCCTCGCGCAGGTCTTCGGCGAGCGCCTCACGATCGAGCGCGCGACCGAGTACATGGCCCCGTCGCTCGAAGACGACCCCGGCCACGCCACCGCGGCCGACGACGTCTTCGCGCTCGGCACCGTGGTGATGGAGGCCGTCACCGACCGCCGCGACGCGCAGCAGGGCGTCGGCACGCTCGGCAACCTCTCGGCCGTCGCGAAGCGACGCAAGGACATCCCCGCCGCCCTCATGGCCGTCGCCACGCGCGCGACGCGCGTCGACGCGAGGCAGCGCTTCGCCGACGTGGCCTCGCTGCGCGACGCGCTCGCCGCGGCGTGGTCGCCCGACGCGCGCCCGACGCCCGACGAGTCCCCGGCGCTCCCGTCGGGCATCGCGGGCGTGGCCGCGGAGTACACGTCGTGGGTGCGCTTCGCCGAGGCCGACGGGGCCGCGCCCATCACGCCCGTTGCAACACCCGTCGCGACGCCCGCGGCGCCTCCCGTCGTGGCGCCCCCGCTCGTGACGCCCCCGGCGCCCGAGGCCGCGTTCGTGAGCCCGCCCGCCGACCTCGCGGCGACGCAGCGCGTGGCCGAGCCCGCTTCGAACGAGCTCCTGGGAGCCACGACGAAGCTGCCTCCGAAGGGCGCCGCGGGAGGCTTCGGGCAGACCTTCGTGGCGGTGCCCCACGCCCCGGCGCCGTCGCCCGCGATGCCGCCGACGCAGATGTTGCAACAGTTCGAAGCGCCCTCGGCGCAGCCCGTATCCGCGCCGCCGCAGCGCGTGTACGGGGCCGCGCCGCAGGTGGATGCGTACGCGCCCGTCGCGACGCAGCCTGCGTCGCGCCACCGCGGCGCGTGGATCGCAGCGGTCGTCGTGGCGCTGCTTGCCGTGGTGGCGGTGGCGGTGGCGATGGGGCGTTGACGCGCCCTCCCCCCGTCCCCCTCCCACGCGAAGCGTGGGAGGGGGTGCCTCGAAGGAGCCTGCATACCCTCACCCCCGTCCTCTCCCGCGAGGGCGCGGGAGAGGGGAGCCGCTGCCGCCAACGAACTGGTAGCGCGGTGCTCGTGCTGGCAGCGTGATGCTCGTGACCGATCGCGGGGCTCCCCATGCAGGCCCTTCGCTGTCGTGCACGCCAGCGAACAACGCGGCCTCGCCTCGCGCGGGGCAGCACGATCGCTCGCGCTGTCACCTCGCGTGTGGCAGTACGATCGCTCACGCGGTCACCTCGCGCGCGGCAGTACGATCGCTCGCGCGGTCACCTCGCGCGCGGCAGTACGATCGCTCACGCGGTCATCTCGCGCGCGGCAGCGCTCCCCTCTCCCGCGCCCTCGCGGGAGAGGGGCGGGGGGGGGAGGGTATGCAGGCTACTCCCAGGCACCCCCTCCCGCTTCCGCGGGAGGGGGCCGGGGGGAGGGCCCGCTGGCATCGCGGCGCCGACTGCACCTACCATGGCGCGCCCGGCGGGCGATGGACGCGCCGCTCGGAGCTCCACAGGGAGAGTGCCATGAAGATCGCGCTCATCGGGGCGGACCTCGAAGAGAACCTCGGCGTGGGGATCATCGGCGCCGTGGCCGCGAACGCGGGCCACCACGTGCGGGTGATCCCCTTCGATCACCTCGGGCAGGTCGAGCGCGTGGTCGACGCCACGCTGGCCGAGGCGCCCGACGTGGTGGGGCTGTCGATGCAGTTCCAGCACCGCGCCCACGAGTTCATGCGCCTCGCGCGGAGGCTGCGCGAGCGAGGGTACGCGGGGCACGTCACGTGCGGCGGGCAGTTCCCCACGCTGGCGTGGCAAGACACGCTGCGCCCCGCGCACGGCATCGACACCGTGGTGCTCTACGACGGCGAGGTGACCTTCCGCGAGCTGCTCGCGGCGCTCGACCGTGGCGCAGACCTCTCGGCCGTCGCGGGCCTCGCGCTGCGCGGCCCCGACGGAGCGCCCGCGCGCACCGCGGGGCGACGCCTCGACGACGACCTCGACACGTGCCCCTTCCCGCTGCGCTACCGCGGGCACAACCGCCACCACGGCGTGCCCTTCGTGCCCGTGATGGCGAGCCGCGGGTGCTGGGGCCGCTGCACCTACTGCTCGATCATCAGCTTCTACAACGAGGCGCGCGCCCACGGCGGCGGCAAGACCGTGCGCATGCGCTCGCCGCGCAACGTCGCCGAGGAGCTCGCCGTGCTCTGGCACCGCGCCGGGGGCGAGGCGATCTTCTGCTTCCACGACGACAACTTCCTCCTGCCCCGGCCCGAGCACTCGCTCGCGCGCGCGAGGGAGATCCGCCGCCACCTCGACGCGCTCGGCGTCGGCCGCGCGGCCATCATCGGAAAGTGCCGCCCCGAGACGGTGACCCACGAGCTCGCGCGCGAGCTCCGCGCGCTCGGCGTCATCCGCCTCTACGTGGGCGTCGAGAACGCGGCGGAGCAGGGCTCCGACCACCTGGGGCGCGACAAGCAGCACGAGTCCATCGACGCGGCGCTCAACGCCTGCCGCGAGGCGGGCATCTTCAACTGCTACAACCTCCTGATCTTCGAGCCCGACGCGACGCTCGACGACGTGCGCACCAACGTGCGGTTCATCCGCGACCACGCCGCCCACCCGGTGAACTTCTGCCGCGCCGAGCCCTACCACGGCACGCTCATGCACCACGAGCTCGCGCGCCGCGGCAACCTCGGCGGGTCGTACCTCGGCTACGACTACCAGATCCACGACCCGCGCGTGGAGCTGCTCTTTCGCATCTGCGCCGCGGCCTTCAGGCAGCGCAACTTCGACCCCGAGGGCGTCGCCAACCGGTACATGGGCGTCGGGTACACCGCGCGCGTGGTGGAGTTCTTCTACGGCGACGGCCCCGCGCACCGCCTCGCGTGGCTCCTTCGCAGGGCCGACGAGCTCACGCGCGACATCTCGCTCGACACCGCGGGCTTTCTCGACGAGGCCATCGCGCTCGCGGAGGCGGTCGACCTCGACGACCTCGACCGCATCGAGCGCGAGACGGCCCTCCTGGGCCTGCGCGTCGCGGCGGCCGACAAGGTCTGGCACGCGCAGCTCGACGAGTACCAGGCCAACCTCGCGTCGTTCGTGCGCGACGCACGGCGCCCGAGGGCGAAGCCCGTGATGTCTCGCCGCGTGACCGAGCTCGCGCGGCGCGTGATGGTGGGCGTCTCGCTCGCCGCGTGGACGACCTCGTGCAGCTCCACGACCACGGGCACCGACGCCGCCGCCGACAGCGCGCCCGACATGTTCGTGGTCGACCCCACGCCGCCCGACGTGCCGCGCGTCGACGCGATGGACGTGACCGACGCCGCCGACGTGATGGACGCGGGGATGGACCGGCCCGACATCTTCGTGGTGGACCCTCCGCCGCCGGACGTTCCTCGCACCGACGCGGCGATGGACGACGGCGGCACGGGCTTCGACGCGAGCGACGTGACCGACTCGGGCCCCGACCGGCCCGACATGTTCGTGGTCGACCCGCCGCCGCCCGACGTGTCGCGGCTCGACATGCTCGACGCGCTCGACTCGCTCCCCGGCGGCGCCACCGAGATGATGCTCGACGAGGGCGCGCGCCCCGAGGACCAGGCCCCGCGCCGTCGGCTGGAGCTCATCGACCGCTGGCGCGAGACCTCGCCGCGGCGGGCCACGCGCTCGCGCGCCCTCGCGCTGTCTGCTCCGCCCGAGGTGTCGCTCGCTGCGCGCGACGATGACGGCGCCGTGCGCGTCGAGATCGTGGGGCTGAAGTCTCTCGCGGGCACGCGCTGGGAGGGCGACGGCGTGATCGAGGGCGACGGCCCCGCGGTGCGGTGGCGCCCCGAGGGGGGAGACGACCAGATCCGCGTGGCGATGCGCACCCAGAGCGGCGTCGCGGTGCTCGCGCTGCGGGCGCGCGACGTGAAGAACGAGGCCCGCGCGCGCAGCCTCGCGTGATACCAACCGCAGGTCCATCTGGCCGCTTTCGCGTGTGCGACGTGTCGCCCACTCGCGCAGCGGCGCGCCTTCGCGGAGCCCCCACCCAACGCTGCCGCGCGCCTTGGCGGAGCCCCCACCCCCGCTGCCGCGCGCCCCGCCCCCGCGGAGCGAGGGCGTGGCTGAGCGTAGGGAGACGAGGAGATGGGCTGCCTGGGTCTCGCAGGGGCCCTCGCGCTGCGAGGGCCATCACTTCAACGCTCCATGAATCACGCTTCAGCTCGATGTCGGC
>JBDHVF010000137.1:0-13217 GCA_039809605.1 Polyangiales bacterium
TAGAGCGCGGCGTTGGCGGCGAGCGCCTCGCGGCACTTCTCGCGCCCGTTGCCGAGGTGCGCGCCGGCGAAGGTCATGTGCGAGCCCGAGCGCTCGATCACGCCGCGCTCGACGCCCGCGTCGAGCACCTCGGAGAGCGCGTCGATGCCCACGCCGTAGCGCACGTCGAACTCGGCCTCGCGGAACGGCGGCGCGAGCTTGTTCTTCACGACCTTCACGCGCGTGCGGCTGCCCTGCACCTCGTCGCCCGACTTGAGCGCGCCCACGCGGCGCACGTCGAGGCGCACCGAGGCGTAGAACTTCAGCGCGTTGCCGCCCGTGGTGGTCTCGGGGTTGCCGAACATCACCCCGATCTTCATGCGGAGCTGGTTGATGAACACCACGCACGCGCCGTTGCGGTGCGCGGCCGCGGTGAGCTTGCGCAGCGCCTGCGACATGAGCCGCGCCTGGAGCCCCATGTGCTGGTCGCCCATCTCGCCGTCGAGCTCGGCCTTGGGCACCAGGGCGGCGACCGAGTCGACCACGATGAGGTCCACGGCGCCCGAGCGGATGAGCGCGTCGGCGATCTCGAGGGCCTGCTCGCCGGTGTCGGGCTGCGAGATGAGCAGCTCCGCGAGGTTGACCCCGAGGGCCTTGGCGTACGCGGTGTCGAGCGCGTGCTCGGCGTCGATGAAGGCCGCGACGCCGCCGGCCTTCTGCACCTCGGCGATCGCGTGGAGCGTGAGGGTGGTCTTGCCCGAGCTCTCGGGGCCGTAGACCTCCACGATGCGCCCGCGGGGGTAGCCGCCCACGCCGAGGGCCGCGTCGAGCGCGAGCGACCCGGTGGGGATGACGGCCTGCGGCTCGCGGTCGGCCTCCTCGCCGAGGGTCATGATCGTGCCCTTGCCGAACTGCTTCTCGAGCGCGTTGATGGCCGTGCGAACGGTGCGGAACTTCTCGGTGATGCTCATGGTCGTGGGGATCGCCTTTCCGGGCGCCGCGGGGGTGCGGCGCCTCGGAGAGGGCCCGAGCGACGGCCGTACCATCGCCCAGAACGGCTTGTTTTCAAGGCGTTCGTGAGGCAGGGGGGTGGCGGAAAGGGGTGGCGGGTGGCGGCGGCGGGGTGGCGGGCCGCCACCCCCTCTACGGCGGGCAGCGATCGGCGCAGCGCCCGCCGAGGAGGTTCAGGCACAGGAGCCTCCCCGGCCCGCAGTTGCAGCACGTGCCGAAGAGCGTGCCCGAGAGCAGGCACGTGAGCCCGAGCGTCGCGCACGAGGGCGGCGGCGGCCCGGCGTCGGTCTCGACCACGGGCATGCAGCACGCGAGGCAGCGCGGGTCGTAGCAGCGCCCCGACGACGCGCAGCACGCCAGGCCCGTCTCGCAGTCGCTATCGACGACGCAGGTCGCGCCCGCCGCGTCGCGCACGGCGTCTTCGGCCACATCGCGCGGCGCGTCCTCGGTCACGTCGCGCGGAACGTCGCGCGGCGCGTCGAGGCCCACGTCGAGGCCCACGTCGCGGGGGACGTCGAGGCCCACGTCGCGCGGCGCATCCGTGGCTGCCTCTGCGGGCGCGTCGGCGCGTTCGTCGACGGCGTCGAGGCTCGCGTCGAGGCCGTGGTCGGGCGGGGCGTCCATCGACGCGTCGGGCGCGTCGGCTCCGTCGGACGCGTCGGGCGCGTCGGCTCCGTCGGACGCGTCCGAGACGTCGCCCGCGTCGGGCGCGTCTCGCACCGTCGCGTCGAAGACGATCGGGAACTCTCCGTCGAGCAGCAGGCCGCACCCGCTCGACGCGAGCGCCAGCGCGACGAGCAGCACCCTCGGGCGTGCGGGCATGCGAGGAGTGTCGTTCGGACGCGGCCGCGGCGCCAGGGGGGCGTCGCGAACGCTGTGAACGCAGGGCGCATCGGGTGTATAGACCCGGCGAGAGGCTCCCCATGGCGGAATCGAAGGGCCGCATCCTGATCGTCGACGACGAGGCCAACGCGCGCGCGGCGCTCTCGGAGATCCTCCGCGAGGAGGGCTACGAGACCGAGACCGCGGCCGACGGCTTCAAGGCGCTTGGCAAGATCGGGTCGTTCGCGCCCGACCTCATCCTCACCGACCTCAAGATGCCGGGGCTCGACGGCATCGGGCTCCTGAAGGAGTCGCGCGCCGCGTCGCCCACCACGGTGGTCGTGGTGATGACCGCGTTCGGCACGATCGACTCGGCGGTCGAGGCCATCAAGACGGGCGCGGAGAACTACCTCACCAAGCCCCTCGACCCGGTGACCCTCGTGGCCGTGGTCGAGCGCGCGATGGAGAAATCGAAGCTCCTCGAGGAGACGGCCCTTCTGCGCGAGCGGCTGCGCGAGCGCAACGCCTTCGGGCACATCATCGGCGAGCACCCGTCGATGAAGGCCCTGCTCGACACGGTGGCGCAGGTGGGCCCGAGCCGGTCGAGCGTGCTCATCGTGGGCGAGTCGGGCACGGGCAAGGAGCTCATCGCCGCCGCGCTGCACCGCGCCTCGCCGCGCGCGGCGCAGCCCTTCGTGCGGCTCAACTGCGCGGCCCTGGCCGAGTCGCTGCTCGAGAGCGAGCTCTTCGGTCACGAGCGCGGCGCGTTCACGGGCGCCGTCGGGCGGCGCGAGGGGCGCTTCCGCCAGGCCGACGGGGGCACGCTCTTTCTCGACGAGGTGAGCGAGATCCCCCTCGCCACGCAGGTGAAGCTCCTGAGGTTCCTCCAGGAGAAGGAGTTCGAGCGCGTCGGCGGCAACGAGACGCTCAAGGTCGACGTGCGCATCATCGCCGCCACCAACGTCGACCTCGAGGAGCGCGTGCGCCGCGGGCAGTTCCGCGAGGACCTCTACTACCGCCTCAACGTCATCCGCCTCGAGATCCCGTCGCTGCGCAACCGGCGGACCGACATCCCCCTGCTCGCGGCGTTCTTTCTCAAGCGCTACAGCCAGGAGAACGGCAAGGCCATCGTGGGCTTCACCGAAGACGCCCTGCAGCGCCTGATGAACTACTCGTGGCCGGGCAACGTGCGCGAGCTCGAGCACGCCATCGAGCGCGGCGTGGTGCTCGCCCGCGGCGACCGGGTCGAGGCCGACAACCTCCCGCCCGCGCTCGCCCCCGCGCCGGGCCAGCGCGGCGCGCGCGACGCGGGCGACACGCGGCCGCCCGTGCCCGGCAGCACCATCGCCGACCTCGAGCGCCACGCGATCCTCGAGACGCTCAAGGCCGTGAGCGGCAGCACCTCGAAGGCCGCGCGCATCCTCGGGATCTCCCCGCGCAAGATCCAGTACAAGCTGCACGAGTACGGGCGCGCGGGCGGCACCACCGCCCAGCCCGCGCCCGACGACGAGTAGACCCTCCGCGGCCGTCAGTGGGCCGCGGGCCCGACGACCACCACGGGCACCGGGCACGTCTGGATCAGCTTCTCGGCCACGCTCCCCACGAGGATGCGCCCGAGGCCCGTGCGCCCCTCGCTCGACACGACCACCGCGTCGCCGCCCCACTTCTTCACGTACGCCACGATCTCGTCGGCGGCGCCGCCGCGCACCACGCCGTAGTCGACGTGCGCGTGGTGGGAGCGCGCGAGCGCCGCGGCGTCGTCGCGCAGGCGCTCCTCGATGTCGAGCATCGCGTCGTTGGCCGCGCCGGGCGCGGTGCGCTGGGCCTCTTCGGCCACGGCCGGGAGCACGTGCAGCAGCACCACGGTGCCGTGCGTGGCCTTCGCGAGGTTCAGCGCGACGCCGATCGCGCGCTCGGTCTTCGGGGTGAAATCGATGCCGACGATGACTTTGTTGAACACGTCACAACCTCCGTGAGGGCGCGTGGTTCTACCGTCGTTCGCGCGCGATGGCGATACCTTGACGAGGCTCAGCGCTCGCGGCCGTCCTCGGGGTCGCGGTCGGGCGGACGCTCCGAGGGAGCGTTCCCTTCGGCGCGCTCGGCCACGGCGCGGAGCCGGTCGGCCAGGCGCGCGGCGAAGCTCGCCACCTCGCGCGTCACGTCCCCTGCGATGGCCTCGCCCTCGCGGCCCACGCGCTCGAGCGCGCGCTCGGCGTCCTCGAGCGAGCGGCTCACCTGGGGCTCGACCTTGCCCGCGACCTTGCGCGCGGCGGCGAAGAGGTGCGACAGGCCCTCGCGCAGCTCGTCGGACGCGCTGAGGTCTTCGCGGGGGGCGTTGGGGTCCTGCGGGTCGGTCATTGGACACTTCACTCCTCTCGGGCGCGCGGCGCCCGCGCCCGGGGAGTGTGTGTCCCCTTCAGGGGAAGGTCGAGAGGTTGTACGTGGCGATGTCGCGGCCCGCGGTGTTCTCGGGGAGCTGCACGGCCTCGACGATGGGGGCCATGCACGACTGGAGCGCGTCGGGGTTGACCATCGCGTGCGAGACCGCGCCCGCCGAGTCGTAGCGGAACTGGATGCGCACCCGCGCGGGCCGCGACGGCACGTTGCGCAGGCAGTCGAGCAGGCGCGTGCGCGCGGGCATGAACGCGTTCTCGATCTGCTCGGCGTTGAGCCGCGAGGGCGCGTGGAAGGCCATGTCCACGCCGCCCCCCTGCCCCTCGCTCGGCTGCGCCCGGGCCGCGGGCTGCTCCCCGTGGCGCGTGCGCGCGATGGCGCTGCGCACCACGGGCGCCGTGCGCGGGTGCGCGGCGATCTCTTCGAGCACGCGGCGCTCGGCGGCGCCGCCCATCGCGGCCACCGCGAGCGCGGCCTGCTCGAGCGCGGCGTCGAGGGGCTCCTGCTCGCCCACGTGGCGGTCGTCGTGCTCCTCGCCGCCGCCCACGGGCGGGAGCATCCCCGTGTCGGCGTGGTAGAGCCGCAGGAAGTCGACGAGCGGGGGCACCGCCGACGCGTCGCCGAGCTCGCGCAGCGCGGCCACGATGGCGGGCAGGTCCGACGCGGGCGTCGCGGGGTCTTGAAGGTGCGCCACGAGGGCGGGCACGGCCCTGCGCTCGTGGGCCGCGGCGAGCCCGCGCGCGAGCATGCCCGCGGGCGGCGCGGCCACGTCGCGCACGTAGTCCTGGTGCGACGCGAGCGCCTCGAGCATCGCGTCGGTGCCGTTGCTGCGGTGGGTGATCGCCTCGCCCGCGGCGGCGCGGAGCTCCTGCGGGTACTCGCGGCGCGTCAGCACCGCGACGAGGGCGCGCGTGGCCTCGGGGCCCTGCTGGTCGATGAGCGCGCGCACCGCGAAGAGCCGCGCGGGCATGAGCCGCGTATCGCTCCCGCCCGCCGCGACGAGCAGCGACTCGACGAGCGAGCGCGACGGCTCGTCGCCCGCGCCGCCCGAAGGCGCGAAGTCCGCGGGCACCTGGAGCACCGCCTGCGCCGCGGGCGCGCCCAGCTCCGCGCGCCACTGCACGCGCCCCGTCGGGCCGTCGAGGAAGGCCGCGCGGCCGTTCTCGTCGACGACGGTCACGCCACGGCGCGACACCTCGACGCCCGCGACGTCCGCGGGGTGCACGTGGGCCCAGCGCACCGCGCCGCTCGCGGCGTCGAGCGCGAACACGTCGCGGTGAAAGAGCGAGTACACCGCGCCCCCCGCGAAGCCCGCGCCCTGGGCCGCGCCGTCGGGGCGCCACGCGAGGCGCACGCGCTCGCGCGCGTCGAGGCCCGCGTTGAGCGTCACGTAGGGGTCGGCCATGAAGGGGGGGTTGCCCGGCAGCCCGTCGCGCGAGAAGGTCACGCGCGCGGCGTTGGCCGAGCGGCCGTCGGCCATGTCGGCGCCGAAGCGGTAGAGGGCGCGCGCTCCGCCCCACACCGACGCGCCCTCGCGGCGCGCGAAGCCGAACACGTCGTCGCGGGTGCGCACGCGGGCGAGCTCGTCGCCCGTCTCGGCGTCGAAGACCGAGAGGTTCTGCCCGTCCCACGGCACGAAGAGGTCGCGGCCCACGAGCTGCGGCGCGCCGAAGGCGTGCGACTCGGGCCGCGCCACGCGCGACGCGCCCGAGGAAGCGTCGACCACCAGCAGCGCCCCGCTCCTGCGCGTGACGCCCGCGCCGCCGAGGGTGATGGCGACGCGGCCGGCGTCCTGCGAGGCGCCCACGAGCGAGAAGCCCCTGTCGGGCACGCGCCAGCGCTCGCGGCCGTCGAGCGTCCACGC
The DNA here is from genome assembly GCA_039809605.1 of Polyangiales bacterium. Taxonomy (GTDB): domain Bacteria; phylum Myxococcota_A; class Polyangia; order Polyangiales; genus CAISKJ01. Next base: position 6,071 of record JBDHVF010000137.1, read on the forward strand.
GACGATGGAGCCCGGCGACCGCGCGACCACGAGGTCGCCCGCGATCACCGGACGCCCGAGGATCTGCGCGCCCACCTGCCCGAGCCGCGCGCCCGCGGGCAGGCTGAACACCGCGAAGCCCCGCGCGGGCGCGGGCGGCACCACCACGGCCACCGCGGGCACCTCGGGCGGCGGGGTCGCGCGCACGCGCGCCTCGATCGACGCGAGCTCGCTCGCCGACGACGGGGCGTACGCGAGCCCGAAGGCCCCCTGGTTCGACGCCCCGCAGCCGAGCGCGCCGAGGGCGATGCACAGGGTCAGCGCGCGGCGCATCACGCTCCACCTCCGGGCGTCTGGATGCGGGCGGCGTTCATGCGCGCGAGCTGCACCCAGCCCGTGGGCCGCCCGCGCCAGCCGTCGGCCGCGCGCAGCAGGAACTCGCGCGCCTCGCCCGTCGCGAGGCTGCCGACGGTGTTGACCACGCGCTCCTTCACGCTCTCGGGCACGTTCTCGCGCGCGAGGGCGATCTCGAAGGCCTCGGTGAGCGAGCGCAGCGGCGCGCGGCGCAGGTAGCCGAGCAATCGCTCGACCTCGTCGGCGCCGCCGAGGCGCGCGATCGAGTGCGCGCACCCGCGGATGAGGGGCGTTCCCTCGGGGCGCAGCGACGCGCCGAGCTCGCGGTCGAGCGCCGCCCAGAGGGTGCCGAGGGCCGCGCGGTCGCCCATCTCGCCGAGCGCCATCGCCGCGTCGCCGCGCACGTCGGGGTCGGGGTCGCTCACGCGCGCCTCGACGGCCCGCGCGAGCTCGGGGCCTCCGATCGCCACCGCCGCGGCCACCGCGTGACGTCGCAGCCCGGGCCTGCGGTGCTCGAGAAAGCGCTGCACCGCGGGCGAACCCTCGGGCCGCGCGAGCGCCGCGAGCGCGTGCAGCCCGAAGGCCGCGACGCGCGGCTCGACCCCGCGCAGCAGCGCCGCGGAGATGTTCCGCGCAGCCGCCACCGGAGCGCCCGCCGCAGCCTGCTGCATGTGCTCGATGAGCCCGTCGGCGTCGTTGACGTCCCAGCCCTCGGGCAGGCCCGCGTTGGGCGCGTCGTGCTCGTGCGTCGTGGCCTGCTGCGCCGCCGCCGCGGGCGTCAGCGCAAGCAGCGACGCGACCGTGATCCATCGGATTGGAGCCCGCATGGGCCGAGAACATACACCAACGGTGCGGGTGGTCACGGGGCCGACGCCGTCGCGCATCGGTGTGGCCGCCCGCGGCCCGAATCGCGGCCCCAGACGTGGAACCGATCGGACGACGGCGGCCGCTACTCGCGGCGGCGGTGGAGCGGGAGGGCGACGTCGGGCTCGTCCGTGCCGTCCGAGGTGCTGGGCATCGAGGTGAGGGCCGCGAGCGCGTCGAGCGAGGGCGCGTCGTCGGACTCGACCTCGCTCACGTCGACCTCCTGCACCGAGACCTCCTCGGCGTCGGAGGCGCTGAGCTCCGCGAGGGCGTCGAAGGGAGACACCTCGGGCTGCGGCGAGGGCACGCGCGGGAGCGGCGGCGGCAGCGAGGGCGGCGCCCCCTCGTCGGCCTGCGCGGGCGCCTCGGTCTGCACCGACGAGGGCCACACGGGGCGCAGCTCGGCCTCGTCGGCGACGAACTCCGCGGAGACCTCGGCCACGTCGAGGAAGCTCTGCGCGCCCGCGACCGGCAGCGCCGGGGCCGCGGGCATGGGCGGCGGCGCGGCGTGGGCGAAGCTCTCCTGCGACGCCCGCGGCGGCGGCACCGTCGTCGGCATCGCCCCCACGGGCTCGACGGGGAACATCAACGGCCCGCCGTGCTCGGCGTGGACGTCTCCGAAGAGCGGCTGCGCGGCGGGAGGATCCTCGTACGCGGGGGCCTCGTACGCGGGCTGCGGCTCGTACGCGGGGGGCTCGTACGCGGGCTGCGCCTCGGGCATGTCGCGCAGGCCCATGAGCCGCGCGTCGCCGCGCTCGGTGATCGACGCGCGCTCCTCGCCGTCGGCCGCGGCGAGCGCGACGGACGCCTCGGGGGCGACGGGCGCGGGCGTGGCGGGCGCGCGCGTGCCCACGGGCGGCGTCGTCTCGTCGAGCGCCATCAGGTCGTCGGCCTCGATGATCGTGGGCCGGCGCTCCAGGCGCTCGAGGGCGGCCTTCGCCTCCTCGTCGTGGGGCGCGAGCTTGACCACGCGGCGCCAGAGGTCGCGCGCCTCGAAGACGTTCTTGAGCCGCGCCTCCCAGACGTGGGCCATGCGGCGGTAGACCGACGCGCGGTCGCCGCCCGCGTCGACCTCGCGCTCGAGCGCCATCAACAACGGCTGCCAGCGGCCGTGACGCTCGAGAAGAGACTGGAGCGCGCGCACCACGTCGAGGTCCTTGGGGGCGAGCTCGGCGAGGCGCTGGTAGGCCTCGATGGCCTCCTCGACGCGGCCCAGGCGGTCGGCCAGCAGCGACGCGCGGCGGCCCGTGTACGTGCGCGCCACGCGGGCGTCGTAGGCCTCGTCGATCACGCGGGTGTAGAGCGCGACCACGTCGCCCAGGCGATCGGCGCGGCCCGCGGCGTCTTCGAGGGCCGCCGCGCCGCGCACGTCGTCGGGCCACACCGACACCGCGCGGGTGTAGAGCCCGAGCGCGTGGTCCACGAGCGCGAGCTCCTGCTCGCAGAGCGCGCCCGCGCGGCGAAGGAGCACCGCGGCCACGCGGGGGTTGTCCTCGACGGCGTCTTCGGCCATGGCCGCGTAGCGCTCGACGAGGCCCGACACCATGCCCGCGTCGGCGCGGCGCTGGTCGGCCTGGATGCACGAGTCCTCGACGCGCGCGAGCATCTCCTCGTCGGGCTCCTTGCGGCCCACGGCCTGCCCGATCGCCTGCTCGGCGTAGAGAAAGGCCGTCTCGCGCTCGCCCAGCGCGCCGCCCGCGGTCTCGGCCGCGCGCAGCGTCACGCCGAAGCGCTCGGCGTCGCTCTGCGCGGCCTTCTTGCGACGGTCGAAGGCCACGAAGAGGTCGCCGTGGCGCTTGGGGCCGGGCACGAGGCGCACCACCGCGTCGAGCACCTCGTCGTCGGCCGGAGCCTTCGCGAGCGCCGAGAGCGCGAACTCGAACGCCTGCGCCCGCCCGCCGCTCGCCTCGATGGCCGCGACGCCCCGCATCGAGAGGTCGTGCCCGAGCGTCGGGTCGGCGCACCCGTCGAGCGCGGCTTTGTACGCCTCGGCCACCCGCTGCGGACGCTTCACGCGCGGCGCGAGCGCGTCGATGTGGGCGAGGTCTTCGGGCTCGGCCTTCGCCACCGCGGCGCTCGCCCAGGCTTCGAACGCCCCCTCGGGGTCGCCGAGGAACTGCTCCTTGCGCCGGGCCACCTCGCGCCAGAGCATCGCGCGCCCCTCGCGGTCGCTCACGCGGCCCGACAGCTCGGCGATCACCGGCACCACGGCCGCGTGCAGGTCGCGGCGGTTGGCGAGCTCGAGCATCATCTCGATGCACGCCACGTCGCCGCCCTTCACGGGCTCGAGCAGCACGTCCCACGCGCGCTGCGGCTCGTCGAGCTTCTCGTCGGAGAGGTGCGCGATGCGCTGCGCGAGCTTCGAGATCTCCTCGTCGTCGCCCTCGATCTCGAGGAGCTGGTCGAGGTACCCCACCGCCTCGCGGTAGCGCCCCTCGGACTCGCACAGGTCCGCGAGCCGCTGGATCACCCCGAGGTCGCCCGGGTCCGCGCGGTGCTGCACCTCGAGCGCGTGGATGAGCGCCTCGGGGGTCTTCACCTCGCGCTCCACGAGCTCGACGAGGCGCGCGGCCACCGCGGCGCGCTGGTCGTCCTCTTCGGGGGTGAGCTCCACCTGCCGCTCGATCGCCTCGGTCGCCAGGTCGAAGCGCCCAATCGACACCGCCGCGGACTCGAGCGACTGCCACGTCTCGAGGTGGTCGCGGCCGTGCTCCCTCGCCGCCGCCGCGAGCGCCTCGACGCCCTCCGCGGGGCGGCCGAGCTCGTTGGCGAGCAGCGACGCGCGACGCTTCAGGATCTCGCGCCGCGCCTCGGGCTCCTTTGCCGCCGCCGCGGCCTCGACGAACAGCCCCGCGAGCGCCTCGTGGTCGCCGCGCAGCTCCGCGAGGCCCATCAGCGCGTCGAGCGCCTCGGAGTCGTCGCCGAGCGCCGCCCGCCTCGACACCTCGCGCAGCTCGCGCCACACGTCGGCCGCGGCCGTGGGGTCCGACAGGCCCACCACCCTCGCCGCACGGCGCAGGAGCTCGACCTTGCCCTCACCATCGGCGAGCCTCGCCGTGCGCTCGCGCACGAACCCGAGCAGCCGCTCGCGCTGACCCGACGCCTCGAGGGCGTTCATCAGCGCGCCCGCGAGCGAGTCGTCGTCGGGCGCCATCTTCACCGCGCGCTCGGCCTCGCTCAACGCCGTGGCGGTGTCGCCCATCGCGCGCGCCGCGTCGGCCGCGCGTGCGTGCAGGGCCGCGCGGGCGGCTCCTTCGGGCAGCGCCTCGGCGCGGTTCACCAGCGTCGCGTAGAGCACCGCGTGCTGACCGCTCCTGGCGAGCAGGCGCTCGAGGCTCTGCCACCCGTCGGGGAACTCGGGGTCGCGCCCCACCACCTCGCGCCACGCCTCGACGGCCTCGGGCAGTTGCCCCGCGGCCTCGCGCGCCGCCGCGAGCTCGGCGTACCGCGGGACGATCGTCTCGGACGTCGCCTGGTCGACGCGCGCGCGCATCACGTCGGCGGCCCCCACGGGGTCGCCCGCGTCGCGGCGAGCGCGCGCGAGGCGCAGGGCCACCGCGTCGTCGTCGGGCGCGACCTCCCAGAGCATCGCGAGCACGGCGGCCTCGGCGTTGGGGTCGTCGCGGCGCTCGCGGTGAACCTCGGCGAGCTTCGAGAGCAGCGCGCGACGCTCCTCGAGGTCGGCGACCAGGTCGGCGCGCTGGCCGAGCACGTCGGCGACGGCCTCCCACTGGCCGTTGCGCTCGAGAAGGTCACCGAGGGCCTTGAGCGCGTCGACGTCCGTCGGAATGGTCTCGACCACCTCGCGCCACGCCTCGATGGCCGACTCGACGTCGCCGAGGTTCTCGGCGTTCACCCGGCCGAGCTCGCGCAGCTTCGGGATGCGAACGTCGGGCGGGCACGCGGGCGAGCGCACCGCCGACGCGAGGAGCTCCCGCAGCTCGGCGAACTCGCCTCGCGCGCGCAGGTCGTCTTCGAGGAGCGTGAGGGCGTCGGTGTCGCTGGGGTTCTGCTCGAGCACCGCGCGCATGGTCGACAGCATCGAGGCGCGGTCACCGTGCGCGCCTTGAAGGGCCGCGAGGTCCTTCATGTCTTGAAGCCGCTGCTCGGGGTCGGCCGAGGGCGCGAGCTGGTCGAGCAGGTTCGCGAGGTCGGCCACGCGGCCCGCCTGGCGGTAGAGGTTCGCGAGCTGGCGCGAGAGCGACGGGTCGTCGCCCACCAGGGGCTCGAGGCACGTGATCGCGTCGTCGACCTGCCCGACGGCCGCGTACATGTCCGCGAGGCCCTTGCGAATCGACGGGGTGTACGGGCTCGTGGGGTTGGTCGTGACGAACGAGATCTGGCGCACCGCGAGGTCCTCGGTGCGGCCCGCGGCGGTGTAGGCCTCGTGCACGACCTGGTAGGCCATCTCGTCGCCGGGGTACGTGTCGAGGGCGATCTCCGCGAAGGCGAGGCCGTGCTCGGGGCCCATCGCCTGCGCGAGCGCACCGAGGAGGCTCGCCGCGCGGTGTCCGTCGTCGGGCTGGGCCTGCGGAGACTGCGAGCGCGCGATGAGGGCCTCGGCGAGGTCGCGCATCACGTCCCAGTCGTCGGGCGAGAGCGAGTAGAGCTCCTCGAGGCATGCGATGCGGCGGGCGAGGTCGCCGGCCTGGGCGTAGATGCCCGCGGCCTCGCGCAGCCGCGGCAGTCGCATCAGGGGGTCGCTGATGGCGCCGAGCACGCGCTCGAGCAGGGGGCACGCGGCGCGGAGGTTCCCGATCTGCACGTAGATCTGGTACGCCGCCTCGAGCGCCTGGAGCTGCGCGGGGTCGAGCTCGAACGAGCGCTTGTAGCAGGCCACGGCCTTGTCGGGCCGGCCGACGTTCTTCGCCCAGATCTCCCCCGCGCGGTAGAAGAGGTCGGCCGACGACGCGGGGTCGCTGCGCCGTCCGGCGATCTGCTCCGCGAGGGTGGCGAGCTGTTGGAACTCGCCGCGCGTCGCGTAGTAGTCCCAGAGGTACGCGAGCGATTCGGCGTCGTCGGGGTTGGCTCGCAGGCGTTCGTACCAGGCGTAGATCGTAGGGTCCATCGAGCGGCGCGACGGTATCACGCCAATCGTCCGCAGGAACACACTCCCGAGGGGATGAAACGGAGTGTTACCGGAACGTGGCGTCGTCGCGCTGCGTCAGCGAGGCTTCGAGGAGCCGCCCGTGGGATCGGCGGGCTCCGGCGCGTCGTCGCGCGACGCGGCGCGACCGCCGCGGAAGGTCTCGCGCCAGCGCTCGTCGAACACCGCGAAGGCGTCGCGCACCGCGCTTCCCTCGGGGGTGCCGACGACCATGCGGCGCACGTCGGAGACGACGCCCACGATGGGCTCGGCCGTCGCCATCGTGTGCCGCTGCACGAGGTCGAGCATCAGCAGGAGCTGGCGGCGCACGCGCTTGAGCTTGATCGCGCGGGGCAGCGCCGCGATGGCGGGGCCGGCGTCGACGCCGCCGAACGCGAAGAAGTCCTTGTAGCGCTCGAGCGCCGAGAGGGTCTCCTCGTCGGTCAGCAGGTCGGCCATGTCGGCCCGCACCTGGCTGCCGATCGCGCGCTGCTCCGGCAGGCTCGCCAGAAACACGTAGTCTTCGCGGGTCAGCACCGCCTCGTGCAGCGGCTCCGTCTGTGGAGCCTGCTGCCGGTTGGCGGGCGCCTCCCCCTCGCCCTGCTTGTCCTTCAAGTTCACTGCCGGCATCGCCATGTCGTCCTCCCTTGATCGTGCGTGTCGTGGATGGTCAGCGCCTGACACCGACACTCCCCTCGCGATGTCGTGGCGCGCTCACCTCCCTCCAACGGATCGGGCGCGCGACGGCTTGAGCGGGCGACGAACTTTTTCGATCGAGGCGCCGACGGGGTGTGTTTCCGATCGTGCGCAGGCGTCATGGTCGTCCGAGTGCGTGGTCGTCGCCGCCCGGGGTACGCCGGAGTC
>JBDHVF010000138.1:0-13180 GCA_039809605.1 Polyangiales bacterium
AGGGGCCGCATCCTTGCACAGCCCGGCGGCTCGACGCCGGGTTTGAGCAACCCCAACGCCCTCATTCCACGCGCGGATGCGCAACCCCAACGCCCTCATTCCACGCGCGGATGCGCACCCCCAACGCCCTCATTCCACGCGCGGACGCGCGATCCCTCAACGCCCGCACCCCGCGTGCGTCGGGCCACCCGCCGCGTGGTCACCGCGCCGCGAGACGCGCGGTGAACGTCACGATGCCGCCAGCGCCCGCGGATGCCACCGGGCGCGAGGCGAAGCGGTTGCCCACGCACTGCGCCACCGAGGGGTCGCCGGCGTTGTCGTCCGCGGGGCGGTTGATCACCACGCGGCCGTCGGCGCCCACGATCGCGAGCACCGACACCGTCTGCGGCGTCGACGTGCGGCAGCGCTCCATCGAGGGGGCGGCCTCGGCGAGCGCGCGCTCGACCGCGTCGACCGCGAGCGTGCCCACGACCTGCGGAGACAGCACCTCGACGCCCGAGCCCGCGGCCGTCGGCGCGAGGTAGCTGCCGCGGGCGGCCCCTCCCATCGGCATCATCTGCGGCTGCATCGGGACCATCTGCGGCTGCGTGGGCGGCACCTGCGGCTGCGTGGGCGGCACCTGCGGCTGCATCGGCGGCAGCGGGGTCATGCGCGGCTGCTGGCTCTCGGGCGCCTGCGTCGACGTCGTGCGGTCGGCCGCGAACCAGCCGAACACCAGCGACCCCACGCAGCACAGGCCCGCGAGCGCGGCGATCACCCCGCCGAGGATCGCCACCGTGCGCAGCGCGCCGCCCGGCTTCGACGCGGGCGCGAACGCCACGGGCGCGAGGTTCGCCGACGGCGCCGAGATGGCCCCCCAGTGCGAGGCCGACGGCTGCGACTGAAACGCAGGCGCGGGCGTCGCGAACGACGGCGCCGCCGTGACCGGAGGCGCCGCCGTGACGGGCGGCGCGGCCGTGGACGTGGCGCTCCAGACCGCGGGCGACGACCCGGTGCCCTGCGGCGCGGTGGGCAGCGCGTGGGCCCCGCCGAGCGAGCGCCGCAGCGCGTCGGCGAAGTCGGTGGTCGACTGCCAGCGCGCCGACGCCTCGCGCGCCATCGCGCGGTCGACCACCTCGACGAGCGCGGGCGGCAGGTCGGGCGCCACCTCGCGCAGCGGCGTGGGGGGCACCGTGCACGCCTTCACGATGAGCTCGGCGGTGTTGGCGCCCTCGTACGGCAGGCGCCCCGAGAGCATCTCGTAGAGCATCACGCCCGTGGCGTAGACGTCGACGCGGCGGTCGACGTCCTTGGGGCTCATGATCTGCTCGGGGGCCATGTAGACGGGCGTTCCGATGACGGCGCCGGTCTGGGTGACGTGCTGCCGCTCGCCCGAGGGGTCGGCCATCTTGCTGATGCCGAAATCGAGGATGGTCACGAACTCGGGCACCGCGGGATCGGGCGTCTTGCGCACGAACACGTTGGCCGGCTTCATGTCGCGGTGGATGATCCCCGCGGCGTGCGCGGCGCCGAGGCCGTCGAGCATCTGCTCGGCGAGCGCCACCACGCGCTGCGGCGGGAGCCTTCGTTCACGGCGCAGGAGCGCGTCGAGACCCTCGCCGTCGAGCAGCTCCATGACGAGAAAGGGCCGCCCGTCGGGCGTCACGTCGCAGTCGTGCACGCGGATGATGTGGGGGTTGCCGATCGACGCCGCCGCGCGCGCCTCGCGCAGAAAGCGCTCGAGCATGTCGCCGCGCCGCGCGAACTCCGCGTGCAGGAGCTTCACCGCCACGTGCTGGTTGAGCATCACGTGCCGCGCGCGGTAGACCGCGCCCATGCCCCCGTCGCCGAGCAGCCGCTCGATCTCGTAGCGCGCGATGCGCGTGCCGCACGGGCCTCCCTGGAGCGGCTGCCCCGTGCGAGGACAGGCCGTGGACTCGGGCGGGTGCTGTTCGCCGCAGGAGGTGCAGAGCGTCATCGGAGCGGGGCGGAGTCTCCCATGAAATGAACCCGCGTGCGAAGCGCTCTACGACGGTCGCGACGGTGTCTCGACGCACACCGAATGCGGTTCGAGAGCGTCGCGACGGTCTCGCGACGCACACCGAATGCGGTTCGAGAGCGTCACGACGGTCTCGCGACGCACACCGAATGCGGTTCGAGAGCGTCACGACGGTCTCACAACGCACACCGAATGCGGTTCGAGAGCGTCGCGACGGTCTCGCGACGGTTTCCGAGCGACCCCCGAAGTCAGACACGCCTCCCGCCCCCGTTGCGAAGGCGCTCGCCGTGCTCCATAGGCACCCGCGGAGGGGGGACCATGCACAGCACTCCACCGCGGGCCACGACGCCCACGCCGGCCGCGTGGCACCACGACCGCCGCGCGGCGATCCTCGCGGCGCACCCCGAGGTGCGCGCGCTCGGCGGGCACGACCCCTGGACGGCCCTCTGCATCGTGGCGGTCGTCGCGCTCCAGGTCGCCGTCGCGGTCGCGCTGCGCGACGAGGCGCTCGCCGTGGTGGCGCTCGCGGCGTGGTGCGTCGGAGGCTTCGTCGCGCACGCGTCGGGGGTGCTGGTCCACGAGTGCGCGCACAACCTCGTGCTCCGCTCGACGCGCGCGAACAAGTGCCTCGCGCTGCTGGCGAACGTGCCCCTCGTGGCGCCGGGCGCCATCGACTTTCGCGACAAGCACCTCGCCCACCATCGGCGCGTGGGCGAGGGGCCCGACGTCGACTTCCAGATGCCCACCGCCGAGGCCGTCGCGTGGACGGGCGCCTCGACGTGGCGGCGCTTCGTGTGGCTCTCGCTCGGCTCGCTGGTCTTCCCCAACCGCGAGGTCGCGGCGCGCGGGAGCGACGCGGACTCGACCCGCCGCTGGGTGCGCCTCAACGTCGCGACGCAGCTCGCGGCGATGGCCGCGCTCGCGTGGGTCGCGGGCGCGCGGGGCATGACCTACCTCGCGCTCTCGGCGCTCTTCGGCTTCGGGCCTCACCCCGTGGGCATGCGCGGCTTCGCCGAGCACTTCGACGCGCGCCCCGGCCAGCCCACCAACTCGTACTACGGCCCCCTCAACGCCCTGAGCTTCAACGTCGGCTACCACGTGGAGCACCACGACCTGCCCACCGTGCCCTGGAGTCGCCTGCCCGCGCTGCGCCGCCTCGCCGCGCCCTTCTACGACTCGCTCGCGCCCACGCGGTCGTGGTGGGGGCTCCTCGTGGCCTTTCTGCGAGACCCCGAGGTGGGCGTCGGGCGGTACGTGCGCGCGCCCAGGGCGAGGCTCGCCGAGGCGCTCCACGTGCACGCGGGCGAGGCCTCGCGCGTCGTGTGATGTTGCCCTTCTGGCGAGTTTGCTCCATGGTGCCCCGCGCATGAGCGACGAGCGGCGACAGAAGCTCGAAGAGCGGCGCGCCTGGCTGGAGCAATCGGTGACCGGCCTCCGGAGGAACTATGAGCGCAGCCCGAAGTTCGCGGCGCTCCTGCTGCTGGTGGTGCCCGCGTGGCTCCTGGGCGGCGGGCTGCTGGCGTTCTTCGTGGCGTTCATGGTCGTCGTCTTCGTGAGCGTGCTGATCTACGTGGCGTGGAGTCACGTGCACGAGAACGAGGCCGAGCTCCGGTCGGTGCGCACGGAGCTCGACCGCATGCCGCCCGAGTCGCCGCGCGCGGCGTAGAACCAACGGATCGATGAGGGGAGAGGACCGTGACCACGCTCCATGACTTCACCATGCGCTCGATCGACGGGCGCGAGACCAACCTCGGGGACTTCAAGGGCAAGGCGGTGCTGGTGGTGAACGTGGCCTCGCGCTGCGGTTTCACGCCGCAGTACACGGGCCTCCAGGCGCTCTACGACGCGTGGCACGACCGGGGCCTCGTGGTGCTGGGCGTGCCCGCCAACGACTTCGGCGCGCAGGAGCCCGGCACCGACCGGGAGATCAAGGGCTTCTGCGAGACCACCTACGGCGTGACCTTCCCGATGCTGTCGAAGATCACGGTGAAGGGGGCCGCCAAGCATCCGCTCTACCAGTGGCTCACCACGAGCGCCGAGCCCTCGGGCGAGGTGGGGTGGAACTTCGAGAAGTTCCTGGTCGACCGCGAGGGCCGCGTGGTGGGGCGCTTCTCGTCGCGCGTCGCGCCCGAGTCGAAGGAGATGTGCGACGCCGTGGCCCGCGCCCTCGGTTGAACCCCCGCACCCGATCGCCCATCATCGACGCGTCGCCGTCACTCCCACCCGCAGGAGCAATGAGCCCATGACCATGGAAACCAACGCCGGGGCCGAGCCCGCGGCCGCGAAGCCCGCGCCGCGACACCACGCCGACGAGCTCGCCGCGACCCTCCAGCGGCTGCGCGACGCGCAGCGCGCCCGCGGCGCGGCGAGCTACGAGACCCGCGCGGCGTGGCTCGACAAGCTCGAGCGCATGCTCCTCAAGCGCAAAGAAGACATCGCGCGCGCCGTCTCGTCGGACTTCGGCAACCGCTCGCGCGTCGAGACCCTGGTCGCCGAGGTGGTGGTGACCGTCGAGGGCATTCGCCACACGCGCGCGCGCCTCAAGGAGTGGATGGCCCCGCGCAAGGCCGAGGTGAGCTGGCTCTTTCAGCCCGGCCGCGCCGAGGTGATCCCGCAGCCCCTCGGCGTGGTGGGCGTGATCTCGCCGTGGAACTACCCCGTGCAGCTCGCGACTGCGCCCCTCGCCGACGCGCTCGCCGCGGGCAACGCGGTGATGCTCAAGCCCTCGGAGCTCACGCCCGCCACGAGCGACCTCTTGCGCCAGATGATCTCCGAGACCTTCGAGCCCGACCTGGTGAGCGTGGTCACGGGCGGGCCCGACGTGGCCGAGGCCTTCGCGCGCCTCGCCTTCGACCACCTGATCTTCACGGGCTCGACGCACGTGGGCCGCCTCGTGATGCGCGCCGCGGCCGAGAACCTCGTGCCCGTGACCCTCGAGCTCGGGGGCAAATCTCCCGCGATCGTGGGCCGCGACTACTCCATCGCCACGGCGGCCACGCGCATCATGTCGGGCAAGCTCTTCAACGCCGGGCAGACCTGCGTGGCGCCCGACTACGCGCTCGTGCCCGCCGATCGCCGCGACGAGTTCGTGGCCGCCTTCGAGCGCGCGGCGCGCGAGCTCTACCCCTCGGTGGTCGCCAACCACGACTACACCACCATCATCAACGACCGGCACTACATCCGGCTCCTGGCGCACCTCGACGACGCCCGCGCGAAGGGCGCCAGGGTCATCGAGGTCAACCCCGCGGGCGAGGCGTCGGACCGCGCGTCGCGCAAGATGCTCCCCCACCTCGTGCTCGACGCCACCGACGACATGACCGTGATGCAAGAGGAGCTCTTCGGCCCCATCATGCCCGTGCGCACCTACGCGTCGATCGACGAGGCCGTCGCGTACGTCAACGACCACCCGCGGCCCCTCGGGCTCTACTACTTCGGCAACGACAAGGCCGAGACCGCGCGCGTGCTCGCCGACACCGTCTCGGGCGGCGTGACCGTCAACGACGTGATGCTCCACTTCGCGCAGCACGACCTGCCCTTCGGCGGCGTGGGACCGAGCGGCATGGGCGCCTACCACGGCAAGGCAGGCTTCGACACCCTGAGCAGGCTCAAGCCCGTCTTCTACCAGAGCCCCATCAACGGCACCGGGCTCCTGCGCCCGCCCTTCGGCCGCATGATGGACGTGGTGCTCAAGCTCCTGCTCAATGACTGAGCGGGTGGTCTTCGCCGAGCCGCTCACCGCGGCCGCCTACGCGCCCTACGGCGACGTGGTGTCGGCCGCGCGCGACGACGTGGCTTCGAAGCCCGCGAACCAGGGCACCGCCGCGCGCCGCGACTGGCTCGTCGACCTCGCGAACCACCGCTCGGGCGCGCGGCTCAACGTGGCGAGCTTTCGCTGCGCGCCGCAGCGCGCGTGGCCGCGGCCCCTGGCGCTGCTCGAGAAGCACCCGCACTCGACGCAGGTCTTCGTGCCCATGAGCGCGCGGCGCTACCTCGTGGTGGTGGCGCTCGGCGGCGACGCGCCCGACCTCTCGACCGCGCGCGCCTTCGTGGCGAGCGGCGCGCAGGGCGTGAGCTACCGGCCGGGCGTGTGGCACCACCCGATGATCGCCCTCGACGAGCCCACCGACTTCGCGTGCTTCGTGTGGGAAGACGGCTCCGAGGGCGACTGCGTGGTGAGCCCGCTCGCCGACGGGGCGCTGGTGGTCGGCGTCGAGGCGGGGTGAGAGCCCCGCGCGGCGCGATCGAGGGCGGTCAGCTCCCGCGGTAGGTGCTGTAGCCGAAGGGGTTGAGCAGCAGCGGCACGTGATAGTGCTCGGCCGGGTCGCGCACCCTGAACACGATCGACGCCTCGGGGTAGAAGCCCGCGACGCCCACCGCGGCGAAGTACGCGTCGGTGTCGAAGGTGATGCGGTAGACGCGCGCCTCGAGCGCGAGGCCCGGCGCGACGAGCGTGCGCAGGCGCCCGTCGGCGTCGGTCACGCCGCGGCCCACGAGGGCCCACACGCCGTCGTCGGCGCGCACTTCGAGGGTGACGGGCACGCCCGCCGCGGGGCGCCCGCGCGAGGTGTCGAGCACGTGGGTGGTGATGCTCATGGCTCGAGGAGCTTCTCCAGTCGGATGCGGGTGATCTTCGCCTGCTCGCCCGCGGCCACGCGGAGCTCGGCGTCGCGGTCGTTGCCCATGCGCTCGCGCGCGAACGCGAGCATCTCGTCGGCGCCGCGGCCCGTGGCGCACACGATGTACGTGAAGCCGAAGCGCTCCTCGTAGGCGCGGTTCATCTCCGCGAGCGCGGCGCGCGTCTCGTCGCTGGCCGTGGCCACGCCCGACTGCTCCTGCCGCGACCACGACGCGGCCGCGGCGCTCTGCGTGGGCGCGGCCTTCGACTCGCCGATGCGCGGGTGCGCGCGAAAGGCCTCCATCCAGTCGTCGGCGCGGGTCGCCGCCCAGGCCTCGTCGGCCGCGGACATCACCCGCGCGGCGCCGCCGAAGGGCCTGCGCGAGAGCATCGCGCGCACCCACGCGCCCGACCCGCAGCACGCGCGCAGGCCGGCCTCGGCCGCCGCGGGCGGCAGCGTGTCGAGGCGGCGCACGCCGAGCGAGCGGCGGGCCTCGGCGTCGAGCGTGCCGTACGCGCGCAGGCGGCTCACGTGCAGCGCGTCTTCGAAGTAGTGCCGCGTGTGCGCCTGGAGCTTCGTGCGCGCGAGGAGCACGCGCCAGAGAGACTCCTCGCGCTCGAGGGCGTCGGCGGGCGCGTCGGCGAGGTCGCACGCCTCGACCATGCACGTGTCGGGGTAGTTGCCCTTGAAGTGGTTGGTGTCGATCACCAGGCGCGAGAGGGTCCCGCGCGAGGCGAGCCGCACGATGGCCCAGTCGTGGCCGGGGCCGCGGCGGCGGCGCGTCTCCCAGCCGTCGCTCATGTTGAGGGCGCGGTCGGGCATGATGAGGTTGCGCCGCTCGCCGAAGAACATGTCGCTGCACGTGAGCGCCTGCCCGCCGTGCTCGGCCGCCGCGAGGTCGATCTCGCCGCGCGCGTGCCCGATGCGCCGCCAGTCGGGCACCGCCTCGCCGTGCACGCGCAGCCTCGCCACGCCGCCGTCGGGGTAGATGTTGAGCCGCAGGTGCGTGAGCGCGTAGGGGCACGTCACTTCGAAGCGGTTCTTCGAGTCGCCCTGCAGGGCCGACTTCGGCAGCACCTCGACCCACTCGAGCGACGGCGAGGCGAGCTCGTCGGGCATCGCGTCGATGGGCGCCGCGCACCCCTCGATGGAGCAGTGCGAGGGGTAGTTGCCGCGGAAGTACGCCGTGTCGACCACGACGCCGCGCACCACGCCCGGCACGCCGAGGCGAACGATCGCCCAATCGTGGCCGGCCACGCGCTTGCGGCGCGACTCCCAGCCGTCCATCCACTTGCCGCGGTCGGTGTACTCGTGCGCGAGCCACACGGCGTCGCCGGGCTTGAGCAGGTTCTCCTTCTCGGCGAAGTACTCGTCGCTCGCCGAGAGCACCGCGCCGCCGAGGCGCAGCGAGGCCAGGTCCATCAGGTCGGTGAAGTCCATCGGTGATCTCTCTAGGTGCGCGTGAGCCAGCGGCCCTCGGGCGAGGGCGCGAAGTCGGAGCCGTCGTACACGCGCCGCCCGCGCAGGTACGTCGCGCGCACCACGCCCTGGAGCGTGCGGCCCTCGTAGGGCGTGACCTTGTTGCGGTGGTGCACGAAGGGCGGCGTGACGACGAAGCTCGCGTCGGGGTCGAGCAGCACGAGGTCGGCGTCGCGGCCCGGCGCGATGGCGCCCTTGCGGCCGTGAACGCCCGCGTGGCGCGCGGGCGTCTCGCACATCCATTTCGCCATGCGGTCGAGCCCGTGGCCGCGCTTTCGAGCCTCGGTCCACACGGCGGCGAAGCTGAACTGGAGCCCCGCGATGCCTCCCCACGCGGCCATGAAGTCGCCCGCGCCCATGCGCTTGAGGTCGGGCGTGCAGGGCGAGTGGTCGCTCACGACCATGGTGATGAGACCGTCTTCGAGCGCGGCCCAGAGCCGCTCGCGGTTCTCGCGCTCTCGAATGGGCGGCGCGCACTTGTACCAGGTGGCGCCGTCGGGCACCTCTTCGGCGGTGAAGTGCAGGTAGTGGGGGGCGGTCTCGGCGGTGAGCGGCAGCCCCTCGTCGCGCGCGCGGGCCAGCGTGGCGAGCGCCCCCGACGACGAGAGGTGCACGACGTGAATGGGCGTGCGCGTCTCCTTGCAGAGCGCGTAGAGGAGCTCGATGGCCTGGTCCTCGGCGGCGCGCGGGCGAGAGCGCACGTAGTTGCGGTAGGCCCTGGGGTCGGGCGGCGGCTGCTCGGCGGACATCTCCCTCGCGGCGTCGTCGATGGGCCCCGGCAGCTCGGCGTGCACCATGAACACGGCCTCGGTGCCGTGGATCTGCGCGAGCCCCGCGCGCACGTCGTCGGCGGTGACGTACGGGAACTCGTCGACGCCCGACGGCACGAGGAAGCACTTGAACCCCAGGGCCCCGCGCGCGAGCACCTTGCGCAGGCCCTTCGGGTCGCCCGTGGTGTTCTCGGGCAGCGCGCCTCCCCACAGCCCCACGTCGATCATCACGCGCCCGTCGAGGCGCTCGCGCTTGGCCTCGACGCCGCGCTCGGTGGTGGTGGGGGGGATGCTGTTGAGCGGCATGTCGACGACGGTGGTGACGCCGCCCGCGGCGGCGGCGCGCGTGGCCGACTCGAAGCCCTCCCACTCGGTGCGGCCGGGCTCGTTGATGTGAACGTGCGTGTCGACCACGCCGGGCATCACCGCGAGCTCGCCCGCGTCGGTGACGGGCGCCCCTTCGGGCACGTCGTCGTACGCGCCCACGCGCTCGATGCGGCCGTCGCGCACGTGCACGGTGGCTGCGCGCACGCCCTCGGGCGTCACCACGCGCCGCCCGCGAAAGATCGAGTCGGTCATGGGCTCAGTTCTCCTTCGCGCCCTGGTCGACCCAGGCGCCGACGCGCTCGCGCTCGGCGTCGGTCATGCCGGTCATGTTGGCGAGCGGCATGCTGCGCAGGGTCACCGCGCGGAGCTTCACCCTGTCTTTCATGCGCACCACGTCGTCGTACTGGTCGAACACGACGCCGTTGGGGGCCGTGCGGAACGCCGCGTCGGTGGGCTGGCGCGAGTGGCACCGCTGGCAGCGCTGCCGGAAGATCGGCTGCACGTCGTTCCAGGTGACCGCCTGCGCGCTGGAGGTCGCGCGGCGCGCGTGGCCGAGGCCCTCGGGGTGGGCGAAGAAGAAGAGGGTCGCCACGCAGGTGGCGAAGAAGGTCAGCGTCGCGGGCAGGAGCCAGTTGCGGTACGTGAACCGGATGTTCATCAGGTGGCGGATGCCCGCGCTGCCGAGCGCGAGCACCAGCAGCACCAGCCAGTTGAGCTTGTTGCCGAAGGTCTCGGGGAAGTGGTTGCTCAACATGATGAAGAGCAACGGGAACGTGATGTAGTTGTTGTGGATCGAGCGCTGCTTGGCCTGGTAGCCGATGGCCGGGTCCTGCTCGCGGTCGGCGAGCGTGGCGGCGATGAGCTCCCGCTGCGAGGGCATGATCACGAACCAGACGTTGCCCGTCATGATCGTGCCGAGCATCACGCCGACGTGCATGTACGCCGCGCGCCCCGAGAGCCAGTGGAACTGCACCGCGGCGAGCGCGAGCACGACGGCCACCGAGAGCGCGAAGCCCACGCGCGAGTTCTTGCCGAGCGGCGAGCGCCAGATCGCGTCGTAGGCGAGCCACCCCGCGACGAGGGTCGACACACCGAGGAACACGGCCTTGCCCGGCGAGATGTTCGCCACCGTGGGGTCGGTCATCAGCGCGGCCCCGCCCATGTAGTAGACGAGGATCAGGAGCGCGATGCCGCTCAGCCACGTGATGCCGTTCTGCCACTTGAACCAGTGCAGCGTCTTCGGCATCTGCCCCGCGGGCAGGAACTTCTTCTCGACCTGGTAGAAGCCCCCCGAGTGGACCATCCAGATCTCGCCGACGAGGCCGGCCTTGGGGTTCTCGGGCAGCTCGAGGTTGCGGTCGAGCCAGTTGAACAGCATCGAGTTGCCGATCCACATGATGCCCGCGATGAGGTGGACCCACCGCGCGACCAGGTGGAGCAGCTCCGTCAGTTGCGCCATGGCGCGCGACGATATCGAAACCTCGCGCGGGGTACTAGACGGGCCGGGTGCGAACGGAGAGTTCGTAGTTGGCGCGGTTGCCGTTGCCGCCATCGCGCACGTACACGATGTAGTAGCCCGGCTGGAGCAGTCGCGAGAGCGTCTCGCGGGGGGTGGTGCCGCGCGCCGAGGCGAGGACCTCGCCGCGGATGTCACGGAGCTCGATGTCGAGGTCGCTGTGGTCGTTGGGCGTGCCGCTGCCCTGGATGCGCAGCTCCAGGTTGATCCACGCGCGCGTGGTGATCTGCACGCGGTAGGCCCTGAGCGCGTCGAAGCCGTTCTCGGGTCGGCGCGGGCCGCCGCTGGGCGCGGGCTCCGTGAGCCCGTCGATCTTGTCGGCGGCGCGGCCGGGCAGGGCGAGGTCGAGGGGCCAGCGCGCGTCGGGCGAGCGCACGACGAGGGCGTCGGGCTCGCCCGTGGCCGAGAGCATGTGAGAGAGCGCGTCGGGCGTGAGCAGCGCCTCGCGGGCGGCGCCCTCGGCGAGGTTCTGCCGCTCGGTCACGAACTCGAGGAACGACGTGAGGCACGGGAACGCGCCGGGCTGGCGGTTCATGTCGATCATCGCGCGCAGCACGGCCGCGGGGCCGAGCGCGACGCCGTCGCGGTCGCGGTCGTCGTAGCCCTCGGCGCCGTCGGTGAGGTCCCAGAGCACGTCGCTCACGCTGTTCTCGGCGCCGTTGCCGCGCGGGCCGCCCGAGTGTTCGAGGTCGTGGTCGACGCGCAGCGTGCCGCCGGGCTCGAGCCCGATGGTGTCTTGATACCGAGGGTCGTGGCGCACCGCGGACGAGAACCACGTGGCGCGGCCCTCCTCCCACGCGAGGCCGGGGTCGATGAGCGTGTGCGACGGGTGCGTGCCGCCGGGCGACG
The DNA here is from genome assembly GCA_039809605.1 of Polyangiales bacterium. Lineage (GTDB taxonomy): Bacteria > Myxococcota_A > Polyangia > Polyangiales > CAISKJ01. The sequence goes on from JBDHVF010000138.1 coordinate 11,536, forward strand.
AGTTCGTGCTGAGCCGGTCCATCACGAAGTGCCCCACCTCGTGGAGGATGATCCCCTCGTCGTGCTCGTCGGTGTCGGTGCTCGACTGGCGTCCGCGCTGCCCGCCGAGAAGCTCCAGCATGAAGCGCCCCGAGTGGGAGGGGCGCTCGCCGCGGTAGTAGCTCCACTCGGTCGTCACCCCGCGGCCCCAGTAGACCACGAGGGGAGGGAGCGTCTGGCCCGTCCACGCGCGCACGGCCTCGAGGCCGCGCAGCACGGTGTCGACGATGTGCAGCGCGCCCGCGACGCCGGTCGGGTCCGCGTCGCGCGCCACCACGTCGAGCGGCGCGTCGGCCGCGGGAAGGGGCACGCGCAGCTCGTGGAGGCGACCGAGGTCCTGGTCGGGCGAGCACGAGGTCTCGATCCCGTTGGCCTGCACCTTCGCCTGCACCGCGAGGGCGCGCGTCGCGCCGGGCACGGTGCACGAGAACGCCCCCTGCGCGTCGGTCGCGCACTCGCCGAGCGCGCGGCCGCCCTCGTCGAGCGCCGCGATGGCGACGAAGCGCGCGGGCCGCAGCTCGCCCTCGCGCGACGCGCCCTGCGGCGTGGGGTGCCGCGCCTCGAAGCGCACCGTGCCTCGCACCACGCGCGGCGGCGAGGGCGGCGGCCCCGTGCGGGGCGTCGTGGTGACGCGGGTCGTGGTGCAGGCGGCCAGGATCGTGAGCGCGGCGACGGAGCGGAGGTGCATCGGGGAGGCCGCGAGCGTAGCGCATCGACGGGCACGCGCCCGAGGGGGCGAGGCGATGATTTTCCATGAGCGCCCCGCGGCGGTGGTGCGTAGTCTTCGGGCGGCGAAGGGGGTAACAACGCATCGATGGTCGCGGTCGGTGAGGCGCTCGGAGAGAAGTACAGCGTCGCGCGGGTCTACGAGCCGCTCAAGCCCGGCGCGTTCGTGAAGGTGCGCGACGCGCAGGGCGCGTCGCTGCTGGCGCAGTGGCTCCACGCGTCGCCGTTCACGGCCGCCGACCTCGCGGCGCTCGCGCGCGAGGTCCGCTCGACGCCCGCGAACCCGTCGGTCGCGCTGCCCGTCGAGGTCGTCGCGTCGGCGTCGGGGCAGCCCTTCGCGATCTACGCCGCGATGCCGCCGCCGCCCGTCGCGGGCGCGCTGAGCCTCTTCGAGGTGGGCGCCGACCTCGCGCGCAGGCGGGCCGTGCTCGCGCAGCTCCTGCGGGCCTTCGCGACGCTCGCCGACGACCTCGGCCGCGTGCTCGGCGGTCGCGCGGCCCACGGCGCGATCACGCTGAACCACATCGGTTACACGGGGCGCGACGAGAGCCTGCGGCTCGTGCTCTCGGGCTTCGGCCTCGACGCCGCCGCGCGCGTCGCCTCGCGCGGCCCCGCGCTCGCGCCCACGGCCGACACCGCGGGCCTCGTGCTCGCGCTCCACGAGCTCATGCAGCGCTCGGGCGCGCTGCCCTGGGGCGCGACGGCCGCGAAGTGGGACCTTCTCCGCAACTGCGCGCGCGCGGGCGGCCACCCCGCGCTCAAGAGCGGCCTCGCGCTCGCGCAGCAGCTCCGCGAGCTCGCCGTCGAGGTCGACGAGGCGCGCGAGCCCCGCGAGCCGAGCGCGCCCCCGAGGCCCGCGTCGGACCCGCCGCCCGCGAGG
>JBDHVF010000139.1:0-13118 GCA_039809605.1 Polyangiales bacterium
GCAGAGCCCTTCGACGTCCCGGTACGCCTCGCCGAGCACCTCGCGCGTCTTCGCGAGCCCGCCGTGGCGGTCCTCGGGCGCGCGCCCGCGCCACAGCCTCACGATGTTCGCCAGGAACTCCCCCTGCGCGGGGGTGATCGTGCGGTGCGCGCGGTCGACCTGCTCGAAGACCTCGCGGGCGTCGACGAAGAGCACCTCGTCGGCGCGCGGACCCTTCGACTTCGCGCGGTCGAAGAACCACAGCGTGACGGGCAGGGTGACGGTGTAGAAGAGGTTGGTCGTGAGCGAGACGATCACGTCGACGGCGCCGCTCTTCACGAGGTCGCGGCGCACCTCGAGGTCGCGTCCTCCGGCGTCGGCGGCGCTGTTGGCCATGACGAAGCCCGCGCGCCCGCTCGCGTTGAGGGCGCTGTAGAAGCGCTGGATCCAGAGGTAGTTGGCGTTGTCGCCCGACGTCATGCCCCAGGGGTAGTGGGCGCGGTCGTCCTTGAGGCGCGACTTGTCGACGCCCTTGAGGTTGAAGGGCGGGTTCGACATCACGAAGTCGAAGCCGTCCTTCACGTCCTTCTCGACGGGGAACTCGTAGAGCGACGAGGTCACCTGACGGATGGAGCCCTGGAGGCCGTGGATGGCGAGGTTCATGCGGCAGAGCTGGATGGTCTGGGCCATCTTCTCCTGGCCGAAGACGCTGAGGCCCTTGCCCTTGTGCTCGGCGACGAAGCGGGCGCTCTGCACGAACATGCCGCCCGAGCCGCACGCGGGGTCGAAGATGCGCCCCTCGAAGGGCTCGAGGATCTCGACGATGAGCCGCACGACCGAGAAGGGCGTGAAGTACTCGCCGCCCTTCTGGAGGGTGTTCGGGGCGAAGGCGCCGAGGAAGTACTCGTACACGCGGCCGTACACGTCGCCCTCGGGCGAGTCTTCGAGCGTGTTGAGCGCCTTGAGCAGGTCGCGGAGGATCTTCTTGTCGATCTTCGCGTAGTCCTTCGGGAGCACGCCCTTGAGGGCGTCGTTGTCCTCCTCGATGGCGTGCATCGCGCTGTTGAGCGTCTTCCCGAGGTCGGCGGCGTCGGGGAGGCTCACGAGCGCGCGCCAGCGGTGCTCGGGGCGGAGGTAGACCGCCCCCTCGGCGCGGTAGTCCTCGGGTTCGGGTGCGCCCCGGCGGCGGCGCGACTGGAGCTTCGCGTCGGCCTTCGCGAAGCCCTCGTCGGCGTACTTGAGGAACAGCAGCGCGAGCACCGGGAGCTGGTACTCGGTGGGCTTGAGCTGCGAGTTGGCCCAGAGCGCGTCGGCGGCGCTCCACAGCGTGGCTTCGAAGTCCTTGGGGAGGGGCATCGTGGGGAGTTACCGGCGAGGAAGACGAGGCGGGGGCGGGAGTTCTGACACGTGGAAGCGTTCGTTGAGATAGAGCGCTACTGACGCCGCGAGGATCTTCTCGGCGGTCTTCAAGGCGTAGGTGAGCGCGCGCTTGAGCTCGTGCGCGATGCGCGTGAACACGCGGTCGACCTCTTCGACACGCGACGTGAACGTTCGGCCCGACTCAGGGGGGGCCTCGTGGATGCGGTCCAGGAGCGCTCGGACGCTCGGAGCCTTGGCGAGCGGCCCGTTGCGGACGGCGAACATCAGCGCCGAGTTGAAGCGGCCGTCGCCGTACTGCCGGAGGAGCGCCTCGAAGCGATCGTGCAGGCGGAGCTCTGTCCGATGCACCTCATGGTCGTCGTCGATCGCACGGGCCTTCTGCTCGACGAGCCAGTTGTCGAGCGCCTCGTCCCACGCGACCCGGTCGCGCTTCAGCTCGTGGCAATGGCCGTCGAGGAACTGCACCACGATGCTCGCGGGCCCGTACCCGAAGGGATCTCGCCGACGCTCGACCGCGACGCTCAGCGCTTCGACCCCAGGGATGCTCAGGTAGGACCGCCACGTCTGGATGTGTGGATGCTCGAGCGGGGCGACGGACGCCTGGAAGTATCGGTTGCTCATCGGGAGTTCTACGGGGGAGTGTAGTTCAGGGCGTGCAGCGTGAACCGGGCGGCGTTGTCGGCGGCGGGACCACGCGTCGTCTTGATGCCGGCGCGGCTCTCCTTCGTGGCGAAGTCGGAGATGGCCTTCACCACGACCCAAGCGGACTTTACCGCGGCGCACGCGGCCGCGATACCCGCAGCCTCCATCTCGCCGCCCACGACCTGCGGCCCGTAGGGAGCGACCCGCTCGACCAGATGGTCTCGGAAGGCAGCGGATTCGATGCGGGCACCGCCCGAGAGAAACCGGCCGACGTGCAGTTGGGGCGTGGTCGTCGGCCACGTCAGGGTGGCTCGGTCCACGCGGCGAAATTGATCCACCAGACGGTCGGTCGCCGGCACGACCGCAGGGCCGTCGTAGGTGTAGCGGTAGCCTTGCGCGTCATCGACCACGGTGCCTTCGTCGTAGAGGTGCAGCGCCTCCGAGAGGATGATGTCTCCGATGCGTTGCGTGTTCGGGTCGACGCCGAAGGCGATGCCAACGCCGAGAATGCACGTCGCCCCGGTCTCCCGAAGTGCCTGGTAGCAGGTGAAGGCCGATCCGAGGGTCGAGAACGACCCCATCGCACCGAGTCGAAGTGCGCCGACCCGCGTGCCCTGGATGGTGCCCAGCCTCCGGTACTCGGCGACAACACCCCGTTGCTTCGTCCACGAGAGCCCGAACTCCCTCGCGGCGTCTTGCAACGCCTTGAACTCCGACGCGACCGCCGTCACGAGGAGGAGGTCGAACGAGACGTTCATGAATCCGCGTCGCCGCTCCCAGGCGCGTGCCGACAGATCGCGCGGAGGTCGCAGCGCCCGCACTGCGGGCCGGGCCGCGCTTCGAAGCGCCGCGCGCGCAGTCCGTCGACGGCCACGGCGAGCGCGCGGAGGGACGTCTCCACCGCCTCGGGGCCGACGTCGACCGCGTGGCGCGCCGTGCCCTTCGCCGCGGTGAGGTCGTGCAGGTACGCGGCGCGCACGGAGAGCCCCTCGCGGCGCACGGCGGCGGCGTAGGCCCTGAGCTGCTCGGCGGCCTCGTCGTCGTCCTGCACGGGGCGGGTCTTGTAGTCGACGATCGCGAGCTGGCCCGCGACGCCGCCCTCGCGGTCGAGGATCACGTCGGCCCTGCCCTCGACGTCGGCGTGGTCGAGGTGCAGCGCCACCGGGCGCTCGACGGCCCAGTGGCGCGCGAGGTCGTCGCGCCAGTCGGCGAGGCACGTCTTCACCACGCGCCGGGCGCGGCGTTCGAGGGCGTCCCACGCGGCCTGGTCGGCGTGCGGGAGGTAGAACTCGTGGGCGACGAGCGCGTCGAGCGCGGCGGGCGAGGGGTCGGCGCCCGTGGCGCGCACGAGCTCGGCGAGGCGTCGCAGGAGGTGGTGCACCGCGCGCCCGTAGCCTGCCTCGCGCACGGTCGGCGACGCGAACCCGAGGCGTGACGCGAGCCAGTGCTGGTGCGGGCACGCGAGGTACGCCGCGAGCGCGCTGTACGACACCGAGGGGCGCTCGTCGGAGGCTTCGGGCGAGCGCGGGGGCGCGTCGGGCAGCGGGAGGGCGTCGTCGGAGACCGACAGCGGGCCGGGGAGCAACCCTTGGAGCAAGGGTGAAGCCCGCGCGGGCGTGCCGTTGTCGTCACGCTGATGGAGCGAGAGGTAGAGGTGGTCGCGCGCGCGGGTGATCGCGACGTAGAAGAGCCGGCGCTCGTCGTCGTCGGAGCCCTCGTAGCGCTCAGCCGGGAATGACCCTCGCGGCAGGAGCCACGCGCCCCTGCGCCCGGTCATTCTCGACGGGAACACGTCGCGGTTGAGGCAGGGGACGAACACCACGGGCCACTGGAGCCCCTTGGCGCCGTGCACGGTGCTCACCGTGACCGCGGGCGTGGCGGCGTCGAGGTCGCCCGCGAAGTCCTCGTAGGCCGACTGCGCGTAGAACGACAGGTAGTCGGCGAGCGCGCGGAGGAAGGCCGGTCCCCCGGCGTGACCCTCGCCGAGGGTGACGACGTCGTCGGCGACGCGGGTCCACGCGCGGCGGGTGACGGCTTCGAAGTCGGCGAGGATCTGGCTGAAGCGCGCGAGCACGCCGAGGTGGTCGGCGGCGCGCTCGCCCTCCCACGACGCGACGCCGAGGGAGCCGAGCACGCGGTAGAGGTGGCCCACGAGGTCGGCGGCGGCCTCCTGCGGGAGCTTCGTGCGCAGCGCGAGGAGCAGCGCGCGGAGCCGTGAGGTCTCGTCGGACGAGCGCGCGAAGGTCTTCGCGAGCCGGTCGAGCAGCTCGTCGAGGGCGATGGAGACCTCGCGTCGCTGCCGCGCGCGGTAGAACGTGTCGCGGCCGCAGAGCCACGCGAACAGGTCGCCGAGCACCTCGGCCTCGGGCTGGAGGAAGAGCCCCTCGCGCCCGGTGCAGCGCCACGGCACGCCCTCCGCCGTGAGCGCCGCGAGGAAGGGCGCGGCGTCGTTCTTCGTCGAGCGCAGGAGGATGGCGATGTCGCCCGCGGCGGTCCCCCGGTCGAGGAGCGTACGGATCGCGCGGGCGACGCGGGAGGCCTCGTGGCGTGGGTCGCGCGCGCCCGAGAGGTGCACCGCGCAGGGGCCGTCGCCGCGCGAGGCGGTGATGGTCTTCGGGAGCCTCCCGCCGATGCTCTGCGCGAAGCGCGCGGCGAGGTCGACGATGGGCGCCACCGAGCGGCGGTTGACCCCGAGCGTTTCGCGCGCGGCGCCCGTCTCGGACTGAAAGGTCTGCAGGTAGGCCACCGACGACCCGCGCCACTGGTAGATGGCCTGGTCGTCGTCGCCCACCACGCAGAGCGACACGGGGCCGCTCCCGAGGAGGCGGATCAACCGCGCCTGCGAGGGGTTGATGTCCTGGAACTCGTCGACCACGAGGTGCCGGAGGGAGCCGTGCACGGCCGCGAGCACCTCGGCCCGCCCGAGCTCTCGAAGGGCCAGCGCGATGCACTGCGCGTGGGTGAGCACGTGGTAGCGGTCGAGCAGGTCGAGGTAGCGCCCGTGGATCGCTCGGAAGGCGTCGTCGGGGAGCGCCGCGGGGTCCAGGTCCTCGTTCTCGACCACGTCGACGCTCCGCAGGAACGCGCGCACGGCCTGGACGCGCCCGTTCACGCCGAGTTCGTCGAGCCCGAGGGCATCGTACTCCCGCAGCAGGAGCCCGATCACCCGGTGACTGTCGTAGAGGTCGAAGGTCGCGTAGCGCGGCGCGCGCTCCTGAAGGAGCCGCAGGCACCACGCGTGGATGGTTCCGACGAACATCGGCGCGAGGCGCTCGAGCGCGAGGCCGGGCATCCGCTCGGCCGCCCGCCGCAGGATGCGCGACCGCAGCTCATCGGCCGCCGCGCGGGTGAACGTGAAGGCGACGATGGCGTTCGGGGCAGCCCCCTCGGCGAGCAGCGTCGCGACGCGCTGGGCGACCGTCTCGGTCTTGCCCGAGCCCGCGCAGGCGACGACCTGGAGGTGACCTCTCCGGTGGGCGATGATGCGCCGCTGTTCCTCGGAGAGCTGCGGCGCCGACCCGATCACGATGCGCGGAGTATCGTTCGAGCGCACTGCGACTGTCGAGCTTCTGGCGCCCGGGGCGCCGCCTCCGTCGCGGGTGCGCCTCGACGCTCGCGTAGAGCCGCCGCTCAAGTCTCCATCGGCCCCTGTCGTTGATGCTCCCCGAGACGGTCGCTGCGCCGCGCCGCGGACGCCGCCCGTCGCAACCGCACATCCACGGAGGGGCACATGTCTGGTACGCACAAGACGCTGAATCCACCGCCTGACGACGCCGTCGCGCCGACGAGCGCGCAGCGCAAGGGCAAGTCCGTCCGCAGCTACGCGGTCACCCTGCGGGCCATGTTCGCGATCTTCACCATGCTCATCACCGACCGGGCGCGTGCGTTCCTCATGGCGCGCCTCTCGGTCGCTGCGGCGCGGACGCTGGGGATGCGCGCGAGCCCGTCGGACATCGCCGACGAGTTCCTGCGCTGCCTCGCCGCGTACGGGCCGCTCGTTCAGCAGAAGCGCCTGCCGGGCTACGGCCCGATGCGCGCGCGCTTCGGCCTCGAGCTCGCGCAGGGCATCGAAGCCTCGCTCGAGCGCTACCGCGCGATGCGCCCCGAGGTGCGCGGCGCGGCGGCGGCGCGCGACGGCGCCATGGAGCGCACCGAGGCAATGCGCGCGGGCGTGGTCACCGGGCTGCGCAACCTCGCGGGCGACGACGACGAGGCCGTCGGGCGCGTGCGCGCCGTGGCCTCGCCGAAGAGAGCCGCCGACGACCACCTGCGCGCGATGGACCAGCTCGCCCACGAGATCGTCCAGGCGCGCGACGAGGTGCCGCCCGAGCTGCTCGACGACGCGGGGCTCAGCCCCGAGGTGCTCGACGCGGTGCAGGAGACCACGCGCGGCGCCGCCGAGGCCCGCACGTCGAGCCGCGGCCAGCGCGCGGCGCAGCAGCAGCTCCGCGCCGAACTCGCCGAGCCCTGCGGGCGCATCTACAACGAGCTCAAGGCCCTGCTCCGCGCGGCGCGCACCGCGCGCAAGCACGACCCCACGGTCCCCGACGTCACCTCGTGGCTCGTCAGGCGCCCCGCCGCCGCGAAGCCCGCGCAGGGCCCCGCGCCCGCGCCGCCGCCCGACGCGCCCCGCTGACTCGCGCGCTGTGACTTGCGGGTGGCGGGTCGCCACCCCTCCGCCACCCCCTCGCCACCTCGTTCCGCCACCCCCCGCGTGACGATGTCCCATCGGTGCTGGTGTTTGCGCGCGCGGCACGCCGCTCGCCAACGCGCGGGACATGAGCGCGAAGAAGACCGCGTGGCACCCGGCGTTCACCGGGCTCCTTCAGGAGCGCGGGCCGCGCTGGGCGAAGGTGACCGGCGAGGTGCAGCTCACGTCGGAGCCGCTGCGCGTCGACGACGTGATCGAGGTCTGGGCCGACCCGTCGCACGACCCGAGCGACACGGGCACGACCCTGCGGGGCATGTGGCGCTACCTCGTGGTCGTGGGGCTGCTGGAGTACAAGAGCGCCGTCTGGCCCTTTCAACACGGCGACCTGTCGCGCCTCTTCGCCTACGGCCTGCTCTGGCGGGCGACGCGGCAGCGACGCGAGCAGCGCGCCGACGGCTCGCGCACCGAGCGGCTCGCGGCGCACGAGATCACGCTGCTGCTCGCGGTTCCGTCGATCAACGACCCGCTGCGCGACGAGCTCGACGACCTCGAGCTGGAGCTGCCCGAGTCGGAGTCGGGCTACCACCTCGTGCAGGGCGCGCTGCTCCCTCTGGTGGTGATCGACCTCGGCGTGGTGGCCGAGCGCGAGCACGACGATCTGCTCGGCGCGTTCGCCGGGCGAGAGCCGCGCACGATGGCTGCGCGCCAGTGGATGAGGCACAATCACACCATGCGCGACAAGGAAGCGAGCCACGCGATCTCCCCCGACCTCCCGGGCTACGCGGAGTACGTCGCGTTCATGCTCGACGGGCTCTCCCCCGAGGATCGAGTCATCGGCCTCACCCCCGAGGAGCGAGTCATGGGCCTCTCCGAAGCCGAGCAGGTGCTCGCGCTCCCCGACGCTGCGCTGCGCGCTCTCTCCGACGAGTACATCGCCACGCTGCCCCTCGACGCGCAGCAGAAGATCCGCGCGCGCCTCAGGCGCTGAGCGCCATCCCCTCGTTTCCGCCTCGAATTATCAGCCTCTCGCGTCCAGCCCGGTCGAGACTCCCACGCCGCGTGGCGGTCGGGCGGGAGCAGCGCGTCGAGGTCGCCGAAGGCGTCGATCCGTTCCGTTCTCTTCGCCGCAGTGAGGCGGCGCGCGCGTCAGCGCACGACGCCGCGGTAGTCCGCGATGAGCTCGAGGATCTCGTCGAGCGCGGGGTCGGGGGCGGTCCTCGCGGCGCGCACGACCCGCTCGGCGTCGTCGAGGATCGCGCGCGCGGGGCCCGCGGCGCTCGCGATGCGCTTGAGGGCCTCGGCCCAGGCGACGATGGCCCGCCCGCGGCGCAGGGCGGCGTCGTCGCCCTCGAGGAGCTGGCCGAAGGTCACGTCGACGGTCTCGGCCGAGGGCACGCGCGCGCGCGTGGCGTAGGTGGCGCGCGCGACGATGTGGTCGCCCATGTCGACCGCCGAGCCCGCGCACGACTGGAGCACCTGGTGGAACACCATCGCGTCGTTGGGGGCGAGGTGCTGCGGGTCGATCTCGCTCGCGTTGGTCGAGATGGCCTCGCCGTGGAACTCCGCCACGCGCATGTACCAGGGCAGCGTGAGCTCGAGGCGCACCGCGCGGACGGCGAGGTCCATGGTCTCGGCGAAGCGCGCGCCGAACATCGCCCCGGCCTCGCCGTCGCTGTCGATGAACACGTAGGCGCCGCGGCCGCGGTCGGTGACCGTGTCCATCAGCGTGTCGTTGTAGCCGTCGCCCACGCCGACGCCCACGAGGTAGATCTCCTCGCGCTCGGCGAAGTGCGACGACTCGGCGATGACGTTCTCGTCGGTCACGCCCACGTTGGCCTCGCCGTCGGAGATGAGCACCACGCGGTTGAGCCGCCCCTCGCCGTAGTGCCGCTGCGCGAGGGCGTATCCCGCGGTGAGCCCGCCCGACAGGTCGGTGCCGCCCGAGGCCCGGAGGTTGTCGGCGAGCGAGAGCAGCGCCGGGTCCCTCGGCCCGGTGACGCGGTGGCCCGAGAGCACCTCGCGCTGCGCGGTGTCCCACGTGACGGCCGAGACGATGTCGCCCTCGCGCAGCGAGGCGGCGATGGCGCGGATCACCCCGCGCTCGCGCTCGATGCGGCCGCCGCCGCCCATCGAGCCCGACGTGTCGAGCACGAAGGTGAGGGTCATCGGGCGCGCGTCGCCGGGCGCGCGCCGCTCCGAGGCGATGCCCACCTGGAGCTCGTAGCTCCCCTCGTCGGCGCCGGGGCGCATCTGCGGCACGACGCGCACGTGGTCGGGCGCCGCGGGCTCGTAGGGCACGTTGTAGTAGTTGAGGAACTCGTAGGTGCGCACGACCCTCGCGGGCACGCGCTGCCCCATGCGGATCATCCGTCGCGCGATGACGGGCGAGGCCATCGAGTTCGAGTCGTCGGCCGAGAGGTAGAGCGTCACGGGATCGCGCGAGGGGATCGCCTCGCACGCGACCCTCGCGTCGGCAGGGTCGGCGCGATCGGCCGGCGCGTCGGGCGGAGCCGTCGCCGCGTCACGGCTCGGCGTGACATCGGGCGGAGGGGGCGAGTCGTACACCGCGCCCGCGTCGTAGGGCGAGGCCGACGGCAGGTCCTGCGAAGGGCCCGCGTCCCACGGCGCGAAGCTCCCCGTGGCCGCGTCGGCGGCCTCGGGCGGCGCGAGCGCGCCCTCGCTGTCGGCGCTGCCGCACGCGTCGAGGCCGAGGCCGAAGGCGATGAAGAGCGCGAAGCAAGACAGCTTTCGCATGGTGATTCCCCCTGTGCGCGGCGCGAGGTGCCCGCGACGGGAGCGCCGGTGCAGCGCGTGTGCCGCGCTCGCGAACGCTCGCGCGCCGCGGAGGAGCGCGAGAGCGACGCTGTCAGGGCACGCGCGCGTGTGGCGCAGGTGGCACAGCGGGCCGTGCGATCACTCGACGCGTCGGGAGACGTCGCTCGAGGTCGGCGACGCGCTGGCGGAGCGCCCGGAGCTCGCGGTCCTGCGACTGCACCGTCGCGGCGAGCATGCTCGCGAAGCCGTAGAGGTCGACCTGGCTGCGCTCGGGGTCGGCGGCGAAGCTGTCGGGCTGATCTTCGAGGATGAAGCCCAGCCGGCGGCGCCCGGCCATCGAGGGGATCGTGTACTCGTACGTCGCGAGGCGCGTCGCGCGCACCTGCGCGGCGAGCGCGTCGACCTCGGCGGGCGTGAGGTAGGTGATGTCGCGCTTCACCCTGCGCGTCGAGATCGGGCACATGGTGAAGCTCCCGCGCTGCCACACCCCGTTGCGGCACGCCACGGCGCCGTCGGGGCTGTTGCAGCCGTAGAGGCAGTCGACGCCCTCGGCGGCGCACACGTCGCCGAAGCGCGGAGGCGTCGTCGGGCAGCCCGCCGTCATCGGCTGCCGGTCGCACTGCCACCGGGGCTCTCCCACGCAGCCTCCCACGGGGAACGAGAAGCAGTTGGTGCACTCGCACGTGAGCCCGCCGTAGGTGCACACCGCACCCTGTGCCGAGCAGCTCTGCGAGCTCGCGGCTTCGAGCGTGGCCGGGCACATGGCCGGAGGCACCGACGCGCACCACGGACGCGCGGTCCCGTCGCCGCCGGGCCGCTGGATGCGCCACGTCGCGCCGCTGCACGTGGCCACGTCGCGACACTCGCGTCGGGGATCGGCGCCGTACTCGCATTCGAGCTGGTCTCGCGCGCAGGGAGAGTTCTCGGCGGGCTCGGCGCTCGGGCACGGTGACGTGGGCGCGTCGGTGATCGCGTCGGTGATCACGTCGGTGATCGGGGGCGCGTCGCCGCCCGCGTCGGGGGGTGGCGTGACGGTGCTGCTGCACGCGGCGAGCACGGCGGCCAGCGAGGCCGTCGACACGGTGAGGCGGGCGTGGGGGCTCATGCTCTCCGACGGAGCATCGCGTGTGCCGCGACGCCGTCGGGGGAGCGACGCCTCGCGGTGTGCGAAGCGCCGCTCCCCGATGGGTGGAGGGGTCAGGCCGTGCCGAGGAGCTCGGCCTCGACGGCCGGCGGCACGACGTCGTAGCGCGCGAAGTGGATCGTGGCCGACGCGCGCCCGTGGGTTCGGCCGCGCAGGTCGCCCACGTACCCGAAGAGCGACGCGAGGGGCACGTCGGCGTCGACCACCGACACGTTCCCGCGCGCGCCCACGTCGCGCACGTGGCCGCGGCGCGACTGGATCGAGCCGAGCACCTCGCCGAGGTGCTCCTCGGGGGTGAGCACCTCGACGGCCATCACGGGCTCGAGCACGACGAGGCCCGCCTCGACGGCGGCCTCTTGAAACGCCATCGAGCCCGCGAGCTCGAAGGCCAGCGCCGACGAGTCGACCGAGTGCATCGACCCGTCGACGAGCCGCGCGCGCACGTCGACCACGGGGCGCCCGTCGCGAACGCCCTTCGACATGGCGCCCGCGACGCCGCGCCGTACGGCCTGCGCGAACTCCGCGGAGACCGCGCCGCCGCGCGTGACGTCTTCGAAGACGAGCCCGGCCTCGCGGGGCGCGGGCTCGACCTCGAGCACGACGTGGGCGAACATGCCCACGCCGCCGTTCTGCCGCGCGAACCGGTGGTCGACGCGCGCGGAGCCTCGGAGCGCCTCGCGGTAGGCCACGCGGGGGCGACCCGTGACGGCCTCGACGTGGTGCTCGGTGCGCAGCCGCTCCACGACGATCTCGAGGTGCAGCTCGCCGACCCCGCGGAGCAGGGTCTGCCCGGTCTCGTCGTCGACGCCGACGCGCAGCGACGGGTCTTCGACGGCCATGCGCGCGAGGGCCGCGGTGAGCTTGTCGGTCTCGCCCGCGGACTTCGCCTCGACGGCCAGCGTGACCACCGCCTCGGGCACGGTGATCGACTCGAGCGCGAGGGGCGCGTCGGGCGCCGAGAGGGTCTCGCCCGTGCGCACGTCGCGCAGGCCCACGGCCGCGACGATGTCGCCCGCGTACGCGCCGTCGACCTCGGTCTGCTCGGCGGCGTGCATGCGCTCGAGGCGCCCGATGCGCTCCTTGCGGTTGCGCGTGGCGTTCCACACCTGCATGTCCGGAAGGAGGCGCCCCGAGTACACGCGCACGAACGTGAGCGTGCCCGCGACCCGGTCGGAGATGAGCTTGAACGCCAGGGCGCACAGGGGCTCGTCATCGCTCGGGGCGCGCGTGGCCGTGGCGCCGTCGGGACGCGTGCCCGTCACGGGCGGCACGTCGGCGGGCGACGGGAGGTACTTCACCACGGCGTCGAGGAGCATCTGCACCCCGCGCTTCTTGTACGCGGAGCCGCAGAGCACGGGCACCACCTCGCGGCGCAGCGTGGCCGCGCGCAGGGCGCGCTCGAGCTCGGGCACCGTGATCGACTCGGCGCCCGACGACAGGTACCGGTCGGTGAGCGCGGGGTCGAGCTCGGCGCAGCGCTCCACGAGCCGCGCGCGGGCGCGCTCGACGTCGCCGGCCTGGCCCTCGGGCACGGGCACGACGTCGTACGCGCGGCCGAGCGGGTCGCGGTCGAACACGTACGCCTCGCGGCGCAGGAGGTCGACCACGCCGTGGTGCTCCGACCCCTCGCCGAGCGGGAGCTGCACGGGCAGCGCGCCCGCGCCGAGGCGCTCGGTGATCGAGCGCACCGACATGGCGAAGTCCGCGCCGGTCTTGTCCATCTTGTTGATGAACGCGACGCGCGGCACGCCGTAGCGGTCGGCCTGTCGCCACACGGTCTCGCTCTGCGGCTCGACGCCCTGCGAGGCGTCGAAGACCGCCACGGCGCCGTCGAGCACGCGCAACGAGCGCTCGACCTCGATGGTGAAGTCCACGTGGCCGGGCGTGTCGATGAGCGTGATCTGGTGCTCGACGCCTTCGAAGAGGCCCTGGTGCACCGCCCACGTCGCGCTGGTGGCGGCCGACGTGATCGTGATGCCCTTCTGGCGCTCGAGGGCCAGGTAGTCGAGCTTCGCGGTGCCGTCGTGCACGTCTCCCATGCGGTGGATGCGCCCCGTGTAGAAGAGCACCCGCTCCGAGAGCGTGGTCTTGCCCGCGTCGATGTGGGCCATGATGCCGATGTTGCGTACGCGTTCGATGGGGACGTGGCGAGGCATGGCGAGACTCCGTCGCGTCCTCCCGCCGTGCGGGGGGCGCGCTCGTTGGATGCCGTGGATCTTCGCGCGGGACCGCGGCCGAGGGGAGCGGCGGCGCTTCCACGGCGCGCGGTGCCCGCAACGGGTCCGCCGTGGAGGCGCGCTGACAGGGCCGCTCCCGCGGCTCAGCGTGCGAGGATCAACTCCAGCACGGGGCGCACGTACGAGTCCGCCGTCGCGGCGCGGGGCGCGCTGCGCAGGGTGGCGGTGGTCGTGACGGCGCGGGGAGTCATGGACGGTCCGCGAGAGATACGTCCCGCGACCGCGAGCGTCAAGGGTCAGAGCTCGATCTGGGTGCCGAGCTCGACGACGCGGTTGGGGGGGATGTTGAAGAACATGTTGGCCGGCCGCG
>JBDHVF010000140.1:0-13054 GCA_039809605.1 Polyangiales bacterium
GTCGATCGCGTTCCTGCGCTGGATGGCGGGGCGCGCGCTGGTGCAGACGGGCCGCCCCCGCGAGGCGCTCGCCGAGCTCGAAGGGGTCGAGGTCGCGAGCCCGTACCCGCACGTGCGGGCGGGGCTCCTGCGCTGGCGCGCCAACGCCCACGAGGCGCTCGGCGACCGCGCGAAGGCCGCGTCTCTGCGCGCGCAGCTCGCGGCGGTCGACGGCGTGCCCGGCGCGGCGGAGTTCGGCGCCCTCGACGCGGCGCTCGCGTCGACCGACGCGCCCGACGACGCGCTGACCGCGCTGGTCGAGGGCCTCGCCGCGATCGGGCCGCAGGGCATCCACGGCCTGCTCGGCGCAGCGCCGCCTCGCGAGCGCGCGGCGCGCATCGCGCGCGAGTACCCGTACTGATACACGGGCTACAGCGCGAGGAGCCCGTTCGTCGCGGGGTGAGCGCGGGCGCCGCTGTCAGATTCGTGAGCTGCCCCGCGTCGATGGGGCATGACCCACCCGCACCCCGCCTCGCACGCCACCCTCGTCGCCAACGCCCTTCGCACCACCCAGGAGGCCGGGCTCGACCTCCTCGGGCAGGTCGAGCTCCCCGCGCGCGCCGCGCGGCAGACGCCGCCGCCTTCGGGGCTGCATCCGCGCCTCCACGCGCTGCTCCAGCAGCGACACCCCGACGGCCTCTTCACCCACCAGAGCGCCGCCATCGAGGCGTTTCTGCGCGGGCGCAACGTGTGCCTCGCCACGCCCACCGCGTCGGGCAAGAGCCTCGCGTTCATGGCGGCGGGCGCGCACGCGGCGCTCGGCGACGCGTCGGCACGCGTGCTCGTGCTCTACCCCGCGCGGGCGCTCATCCAGGACCAGTCCGAGAAGTGGGCCTCGATGCTCGCCGAGCTCGGGCTCTCGCACGCGTTCATCGACGGCGGCGTGCCCGTGCGTGAGCGCGCGGCGCTGCTCGCGCGGCACCGCGTGATCCTGATGACGCCCGACGTGGCCCACGCGTGGCTTCTCGCGCGGCAGGGTGAGCGCGAGGTGCGGGCGTTCCTCGACGGCCTCGCCCTGGTCGTGCTCGACGAGGCGCACGTGTACGAGGGCGTGTTCGGCACCAACATGGCCTACTTCGCCCGTCGGCTCCGGGTGTCGGCCCCGCGGGCGCGCTTCATGGCGAGCACCGCCACGGTGGCCTCTCCCGGGCCCTGGCTCGAGCGCCTCACGGGCTTGACCTTCGACGTGCTCGACGAGCACGACGACGGGTCGGCGGCTCCCGCGCGCGCGGTGCTGCACCTCACGGGCGAGGCGGTCGGCTTCGAAGAGCGGGCCGCGCTCGTGGCCGCGCTGGCGAAGGGGGGCGTGAGGTTCCTGGCCTTCGCCGACTCGCGCAAGATGGTCGAGCGCCTCGTCGACGCGTCGCGACGCGTCGGTCTCAGCGGGAAGGACGACACCGTCGACGACGGGCGGGCGCTCGCCACGGGGCCGGGCGCGGTGCTGCCCTATCGCGCGGGCTACGAGACCGAGGACCGCGCGACCATCCAGCGCGCCCTCGCGCGCGGCGAGCTCGCGGGGGTCGTGTCGACGAGCGCGATGGAGCTCGGCATCGACATCGGCGAGATCAACCTCGTCGTGATGCTCGACGTGCCGCCGACGCTGAAGTCCTTCCGCCAGCGCCTCGGGCGCGCCGGACGCCGCAGCGCGGCGGTGTGCCTGCTGCTCGACCCCGCGTCGACGCTCGGCGACGACCCTGACGCGCTCGCGCGCTACCTCGCGCGGCCCATGGAGCCGAGCTGGCTCTACCTCGAGAACCGCTGCCTCCAGTACGCCAACGCGCTCTGCGCCGCGGCCGAGGCGCGCCTGCACGGCCGCGGCGTCGACGCGCCCGCGTACGGCGACCTGCCCGAGTCGTTCCGCCTTCTGCTCGACAACGAGCTCGACCCCAAGGCCGGCATCGCCGACGACCTCTACCCCCTCAAGCAGCGCGGCGCGAGCGACCCCCACATCGAGTTCCCGATCCGCCACGGCACCGAGCGCACGTTCCAGATCGCCGACTCCGAGCAGAGGGCGCTGGGCTCCGCGACGTTCACGCAGGTGTTGCGCGAGGCGTACCCGGGCGCGGTGTACTGGTACCTCGCGCGCCCGTGGCGCGTGCGCCAGTTCGACCACCGCAACGGGCGCATCGGGGTCACGTACGAGAAGCGCATCACCACGCGGCCCATCCTGCAATCGATGGTGTTCCCGGCGTCCCAGGGGGCGCTCGCGCTGCGGGCGAGCGACGCGGGCTTCGTCGCCGAGGTGCCCGTGCAGGTGAGCGCGCGGGTGCTGGGCTTCGTCGAGCAGCGCGGCGGCGCGAAGACCGAGCACCGCTACGGGCAGGGCTCGCCGTGGTACCCGCGCGACCTCAACCACTTCTTCTCCACGACGGGCGTGTGCTGGCACTTCCCGTCGAAGCGGGTGGTCACCGAAGGCGTCGCGTCGTGGGTGCTGCGGGCCTTCTGCGAGGTCGTCGGTGTGCACGAGGGCGACGTGGGCGTCGGGACCTTTCACGCCAAGGGATCGCCGCTCGGGAGCGGCGTCTGCCAGGGGATGTGCGTCTTCGACGCCAACGACGGCAGCCTGCGGCTCACGCAGCACCTGCTCTCGCGCGTCGATGAGGTGCTCGCGCGGGCGATCGAGCTGGCGTCGCAGGGCGGCGACGCGCGCGCGGCCGACGACCTCGAGGCGCTGGCGAGCTTCGTGTCCGCGACGCGCTCCAAGGCTACTGCGGGTGCGCCCGGCGGCGAGGCGTCCGTGGTCGCCACCGACGAGGAGTGGATGGAGGTCGTCTCGGTCGGCGAGCGGGCGATGTTCGTGTCGACCGACGGAGGCCGCGAGGTCACGGTCATCGGCTTCCGCTACACGCCCCGCGGCCCGCTCTACGAGCTGGCGCCCGAGCAGCCCGGCGTCCGGTGGATGGTCGCGACGGGCGCGGTGCAGCCCATCCTGGGCGTGACGCGCACGCGGCGGATCAACCTCGTCACGGGCGAGGCGGAGTAGCCTGACGAGCTCCCCTCGCAGAGGCAGAAGCCCAGCGGCACGGATGCACCCGCAGCTCGTGGCGAGCGAGAAGAGCCGTGAGCGCTTCCAGCAGGAGGCGCGGCTCGGCGCGCAGATCGGCAGCGCGCACGGCCGCGTCGGGACGCGCGACGAACAGCGCCGTCTCGTGCGACTGCCGGTCGGCCCCGTTCGCGAGCACGTACGCGCGCGGCCCCTGCTCTTGGGGCCACGCGCGCAGGTCGCTCGGCGCCGCGGCGGCGGCGCGCGGCCACGCCCCGAAGGCCCGCTCGAGGTTCTCCACGAGCGGGCCCTCGCGGGCGGTCAAGGCAGCAGCGGCGACGGCGCTCCGTACCCCGTGACCACCAGCTCGTCGCGGGCGCGCGTCGCCGCCACGAAGAGCAGGCGGCGCTCCTGGAGCACGTGGTCCTCGCGCGCGGCCGCGTCGGGCAGCGCGGCGTCGTCGAGCCGCAGCGGCACCACGCCCTCCTGCACGCTCGCCAGCAGCATCCGGGGGAACTCCAGCCCCTTGACCCTGTGCATCGTCGCGAGGCGCACGCCGTCGGCGAGGTCGGCCTCGGCGTCGGTCTCGACCATCACCGCGGGGATCTTCTCGGCCGTGAGCATCGGCAGGTAGCGCGTCTCGAGCAGGTCGCGAGTGCGCGCCACGAGGCAGATCTCCCGGTCGGCCCCGACCTTGCGCCACGCGCGGATCGTGTCGAGCACCGCGCGCGCCTCCTCGGACTCGCGGGCGAAGCGCAGCACCGTCGGCGTGGGGCCCTCGCGCAGCGAGCGGTACCCTTCGAGGTTGTCCTCGCCGCCGTCGAGGTCGTCGGGGCGCATCCCGCCGAGCACGCCCACCGCCCACGCCCGGATGGGGTTCGTCGTGCGGTAGTTGATCTTCAGGCGCACCGAGCGGCCGCGCGTCTCGATGCCGCACGCGCCCAGGTTCGCGACGTGCCCGTAGATGCGCTGGTGCGCGTCGCCCACGAGGAACAGGTCGTTGCGACCCTTCGGCGCGAGCGCGCGCAGCAGCAGCAGGTCCGCCTGACGGAGGTCCTGCGTCTCGTCGACGACGACGGCGCGGTAGGGCGACTCCGCGGGGTTGCGCTCGAGGTAGAGCCGCGTCTCGCGGATCACGTCGGCGTGCTCCATCAGCGACTTCGCGTCGAGGGCCGCGCGGTAGCGGGCGAGCACCTTCCACACCGCGGCGCGCTGCTCGCGCGAGAGGGCAGTGCCGCGGCCCACCCGGCGGGCCTTGAGGTACTGCTCGCGCGAGGTGATGTCCTGTGCCTGCACCACGCGCTCCCACTCCTCGCGGAAGAAGCTGCGGGGGAGGGCTCCGGCGCCGCCCCCCGCGAGCGCCTGGTCCCACGCCTCGCGCTGCGCCGGCTCGCGCGCGATCGCGGCCTTCACGCCGTGGGCGTTGAGAAAGCCCGTCGCCCAGTGGTGCAGGTTGTCGACGTCGATGCGCGCGAGCTCGTCGCCGCAGAGGTCCTTGAGGTGGCGGCGGATGTCTCGCGCGAGGTTCTTCGTGTACGTCGTGAAGAGGATGCGGTCGCCGGGCGCGGTGAACACCTTCGACGCGAGGTGGCGGGCGCGGTGCATCGCCACGACGGTCTTGCCCGTGCCCGCGCCGCCGAGCACGCGCACCGGACCGTTCGCGTCGCGGGTCACCAGCGCGCGCTGGCTCGGGTGCAGAAAGATCCTCCAGCGGGCGAGCGGCGCGTTGAGCACGTCGATGAGCTCGCGCTCGCTCTCGACGACGTGAAAGCGCCGCTGCGAGTCGGGGCGCTCCAGCGCCGCGGCGATGTCGGTCGTGTCGACGGCGGTCGCGGGCCGAGCGCCGCCCGCGAGCGCGAGGGCGTCGTCGAGCGAGAGGCCCGAGGCCAGCGCGTAGAGCACGTCAGACACCTCCGCGGGCAGGTGGGGGTGGAGCTGGTCGAGGTCGCTCTCGGTGCGCAGCCCCCACACCGCGGGCAGCAGCACCAGCGGCACGCCCACGCACAACAGCTCGTCGCGCGAGCGCCCCGCGAAGAGCCTCCCCGCGGGCACCGTGGCCTGGTCTTCGGCCGGGGGAGGCGCCGCGGCGGGCGCCTTCGAATCGTCGACCTCGACCACCTGGAGCGCGCCCGTCGTGGGGTTCACCTCGAAGCGCTTGCGCTTCGCCCACGCCATCGCCTCGTCATGGTGGTCGACCCACACGCACACGAACACGTCGCCCTTCGGCGGCGCGATCACCACCGCCCGCCAGTCGTCGCCGATGCGAACCGTGCGGACCTTGTCGTCGAGCGTCGCGTGGATGGGCTCCAGGTGGATGCTCGCCTGCTTCGGGTCGACGCGGAACTTCTCCATGAACTCCCGCACCTTCTTCTGCTGCGCCTTCGGCAGCGCCGAGTACGACTGGAGGAAGGTCTCGGAGATCGCCAGCTTCGCCATGGATCGATTCACTCCCGCGCGCTCAACGCGCCGTCAACGCAGCCTCGATCGCCCTCGCGTCGTCCGCGGGCGCGAAGACCGTCCACCCCTCGACCCTCGCGTCGTCGAGGAGCACCGCGACGCGCGCCTCGCGCCACGCGAGCTCCGCGGTCGCCACGACCCGCCCACGGTGCGTGAGGTCGTCGCCCACCGTCGGAGCTTCGACGCCCGCCGCGCAGAGGGCGCGCGCGAGCGGCTCGCACGACGCGTCGACGAGGCCGAACACCTGCGCCCACCCGTCGCCGGGGGCGGGCGCCTCGCGCACCGCGGCCGCGACGCGCGCGAGGTCGCGCTGCGTGGCCCGATCCTGCTCCGACGAGAGCACCGCCACGCCGCGCTGGAACTGAAGGAGGTTCCACGCCAGCAGCGCCGCGCGCCACGACGGGCGGAAGTCGTCTCGCGCCCTCCGCGGGGCCTCGTCGTAGAGGCGGAGCACCGCGCGCAGCTCCGCCCACCGCTGCTGCTGCACCGCCGCCACCGGGACGCGCGCGAGGAGGGCCCAGTGCGTTCCGGCGCGTAGCGCGCCGAGGTCGGGTCCGCTGGGATCACCCGCGAGGGTCGGGGCATCGACGGGCGCGTCGCTCGTCCAGAGGGCCTCCTCGGCCGCGTCGAGCGATGACCGCGAGACCCGCTGCGTGCCCATCATCGTCGCGAGCAGGAGCGCGCCCGCGTAGGCCGTCCACGGGGCCTCGTCGGGCGCGGCGAGCCACGTCACCAGCGTGCGCATCGCGTCGTTGCGGTGCAGGCCCGCGGCGAGCGGCGAGCCGAGGCGCTTCGCGAGCTGGTCGACGGTCGCCTCGGGCGCCGCGTCGAAGACCGAGGGGGCGGGCTCCGAGGGGGCGCCCGTGAAGTGGTCGAGGTCGCTCCAGGTGACCGACCACACGCGCCAGCGGCCCGACGCGATCAGCGCCGCGCGCTTGTCGAGGTCGTCGTACACGCGCCCCCGCGGCGCCTCGGGCTGCGCGTGGAACTCGTACCCGTCACAGAACACCGCGAGGTCGCGCGCGTCGTCGCGCTGGCTCCAGAGCACGAAGTCGGGGCGGCTCCGCGGCGACGCCCCCGCCGACACCTCGACGTCGACCTGCGGCTCCAGCAGCCACGACTCGCCGCCGAGGGTGAGGCGCGCGCACTCGGCCTTGCCGTGGTGCACCGTGGGGCTCCACGCGCCGCCGCTCGCGACGACGTGGGCGTGGAGCGCCGCGACGAAGCGGCGCTCGAGCTCGCTCTCGAGCAGCGTGTCGACGCTCACCTCCGAGAGCGTGGGCACCTTGCTCATCAGGGGCCACGCGAGGAGCGCGTCGCGCAGCAGCTCCACCGCGCGGCGGCGCGAGGGCTTCACCTTCTCGAACGACGTGTGGTGGCCGAGCAGGCAGCGGTAACACCCGTCGCGCTCGGGGTCGAGCCGACACGGGCAGCGCTCGAGCACGTCGAGGGCCAGGCGCATGCACGTCTCGATGCCGTCGGTGCGCCAGAGCTCGCGGAGGTACCCGGTGCCGCCGGGCACGGCGTCGTAGAGCACGAGGAAGGTGCGGCGCGCGTCTCCGCGGTTCGCGACCGGCTCGCTCGTGGCCTTCACCAGCAGGTGCATCGGGCGGCCGTGGAAGCGCTTGCGCAGCCCCAGCAGCAGCGCCGCGCGGAACGAGCTGCGGGCCACGTCGACATCCACCGTGGACGCGGGCAGGAGCAGTCGGATCGCCTCGGACTTCACCTCGCGCGAGAGCCAGACCGGGAGCAGCTCCTTGCGCGTCGAGGCGCCGCGACGGCGCGCGCAGTGGACGGCGTGGTCGGTCTTCTCCGCGGTCCCGTGGTTGCGCTGCACCCGCCCGCACTCGGGGCACACCACGAAGCCCCGCGCGGGCACCTCGCGCTCGGCCACCGAGACCGTCTCGTCGCGGTCGGCGTCGGGGCCGAAGTTGATCTCCCGCAGCACGAGGTCGTGCAGAAACTCCACGCCGAAGAGGGGCGACGTCGAGGCCCGCGCGCCGCCCCAGTGGAGCTCGCGCACGTCGATGAGGTCGGCCACGCGGTAGCTCTCCTCGTCGCGCTCGTCGCTGGCGTCGACGGTGAGGCTCTCGTGCTGCGGCGTGAACGACCGCGCCACGCGGAAGGCCACGAGCTCGTGGCGCTGCCCGGCGTCGTCCCAGCCGTGGGCGCCGCAGCGCGGGCACGCCGCCGAGGGGGCTGCGTCGGTGGCGGGCTCGGCGTGGTCGCACCGGGGGCAGAAGCGCCACGGGCTCACCAGCGGACGCTCGGGCGAGCCCAGGTCGACGTCGGTCACCTCGAGGTGCCTCCCCTCGGCGTAGAAGGTGTTGAAGGGCGCGAACTCCCGCAGCGCGCTCGACGCGGGGCGCAGGTACTCGCGCGCCTCCCAGCGCCTCGCGGGGCGGCGCTTCTTCCCGTCGGCCGGCGAAGGCTTCGCGCGGCCCTCGGGGTCGCGGTCCTGCTCGATCATCGCGCGCAGCGTCACGCCGGGCTCGGGGAAGGCGTAGTTGGGCAGCACCCCCGCGTCGGTGAGCACGTTGAGGGGGTACTTCTTTCGCAGCTCGACGAGCGAGCGCACCACCACCGCGAGAGCCGACGCGGCGTCGTCGCGGTCGGCCGCGAGGGCGTCGCTCTCCACGGGCTTCGCCTCCAACGAGCGCACGTGCTGCTGCATCCGGTCGCGGAGCTTCTCGAGCTCGTGGATCTCGGCCTCGAGCGCGTCGAACGCCGCCACGACCGCGTCGGTGGGGCGCACCCTCGCGGCGCGCTCGCGGATCCACGCCACGTTCTCGTCGCTCACCTGCGGCGCCGCCGAGACCCGCGCCGAGAACATCGCGAGAAAGTCTTCGACGAGCGCCGCCCGGTGCGCGTCGTCGAAGCGCGTGAGGTCGCCGAGAAAGCGGTCGCGCGAGGCGCCCAGCACCTCGGAGGCAGCGCGGGGGATGCGCGTCAGCGTCGTCGCGTCGCGCGCCCACCGGTCGAGGATGAACGCGAGGAGCTGCCGCCAGAGCACCTCGGGCGCGTCGAGGAACATCCCCGGGGGCTCGACGGCGCCTGCGATCATCTCCCGCGGGTCTTCGAAGAAGTACTGGTCGTGCGCGCGGCTCAGGGCGATGCCCACGGCGAGCGCGTTGCCCGTGCTCCGGCCCGCCCTCCCGACGCGCTGCACGTGGTTGGCCGTGGTGGGCGGCACCGAGCAGGTCATCACGGCCGAGAGGTCGCCCACGTCGATGCCCATCTCCAGCGTCGGGGTGCACACCAGGAGGTTGGGCGCGCCGGGGTCGGTGCCCGCCTTGAACCGGTCTTCGAGCGTCTCGCGCGTCTCGCGGTCGAGCAGGCCCGTGTGCTCCGCGGGCAGGATGCGCGGCGAGCGCCCGCCGCGGTACACCTTCGCGTAGTACCTGCCCTCGGGGTGCGCGAGGGCGCGGAGGGCTCCGTCGCAGCCGAAGCGCAGGCACGCGTGGCCCGCCATGCGCTCGGCCACGGAGCGCGCGAGCGAGGTGGTCTCGCGGCACCGCTCGCAGCGCACCAGGGCGACGTGGGCGCTCACCCGCAGCGACGCCATCGTGAGGCCCCACACCGGCGCGCGGTCGCACTCGCGCTCCTCGACGACGCCCTGCGCCGCGAGGCGTGCCATCGCGTGCTTGTAGAGCTTCGCGACGTCGACGTGGCGCGACGGCACGCGGAAGATCCGGGTGACCAGGTCGCGGTGCCACGACAGCTCCGGGTTGCCGAGCGGCGCGAAGCTCTCGAACCCGTCAGCGTGCATCGGGCCCTGGAGGAAGCTCGGCGGGCGCACCCCGCGGGCGAAGGGAGACAGCAACGGCTGCCGTCGCTTGCTCAAGAGGAAGCGGTTGGCGCCATCGTGCACGTAGCGGTCGAGGAGCGGGTGAAAGATGCCCCCGCGCACCCGCAGCCGGTCGAGCGCGGCGTCGAGCAGGTGGCGCACGTCGTCGGCCTGCGCCTCGTCGGAGCGAGGGCCCAGGAGCTTGTGCGCGCGGATGTCGTCCACGAGCGCGGCCGTGGCCTCGTCGAGCGCGCCGTCGTCGGGGTGCGCGGTGGAGCATCCGGTACGCTCCAGCGTGCGGCCGAGGGAGCGGGCGCCGAGGCCGTACTCCTGCGCGACCTCCCACGAGAGGCGCGTGGCGATGCGTGACCACAGGGCCTCCTGGCGCGCGCGGTCGTCGGGCTTGTCGCGGTAGCGCAAGGTCTCGGGCAGGTCGGCGAGGTCGGTCGGGAGCCACTGCTCGATGCGCGCGCGCAGCGTCGGAGCCTCGCAGGCCCGCGCCAGGAGCCGCTCGGCGAGCGTCGCGAGGGAGGGTTCGTCGTCGTGGGCGACGAGCACCGACTGCATCGCGGTACGAACGCTGAAGCGCCAGGTGCGCGCGCCGAAGAACGACGCGTGGTGCGAAGCGTCCTGCACCGAGTCGGTGAAGGCCAGGAGCTTGCGGTCGTCGTTGTAGGGCGAGAGGAAGAGGTGCGTCACCACGACGCTGCCGAGGCTCGGCCCGCGGGCGCCGAGCACCGTGAGCGAGCCCGTGGCGTTGCAGTTCACGCAGCGCTCGCGCCACCGCCGCGGGGGCTTGAGCGTCACGTCGTGCTCGGCGAGGCGCGTCCCTCGCACGGCGATGGCGGTCGAGCCGCACGCGCACGTCGCCGTCGTGCCCAGGCGCAGGCACCGCGGGCAGAGGAACTCGTCGTGGGCGAGCTCCCTCCCCTCGCCCTGCGCCTCGCCGGGGATGACGAAGCGCGCGGTGGGGCGGCTCGAGAGCCACGCGCGGCCGATCTCGGTGACGTTGGCGCGCAGCGCGTCGAGGCCCTCGGGGAGCACCGCGGCCCAGCCCCCCACGCCGCACTCCCAGCAGCGGGCCATGGGGAGCCACGTGTCGCCCGACCCCTCGGCGATCTCGTCGTGCCACGCGAAGGCGTACCTCGTATCGAGGGGGTCGGTGTCGGGCCGCACCGCGCGCATGAGCCGCCGCAGCTCGCGCACCCAGAGCTGCACGCGCAATGAGAGAAAGGGACGTGTGTGCCCGTCGGCCTCGACGCGCGCGGCGCTCACCAGCCCGAGGAAGCTCTGCGCGACGAGCCAGCGCGTGTCGTCGTCGAGGTCGGCGAAGCCCGCCTCGGCGCGCGCGAGGGACTCCGACAGCGCCTCCCACGAGAGCACCTTGCCGTCGAGGGCGCGGAGCAGGCTGCGAAGAAAGGCGTGGCGCCGGAGGTGCTGCGCGGTCTCGACGGGCGTGAGGTCGTCGCGCCCGAGCCAGAGGCGCTTCTGCGCGGCGATCCACGCGGCGGGGTCGGCGGACCCGTCGGGGTCGAGGCGCTCGCGGTCGCGCGCGTCGGGGAGCGTGGCGAGGTCGACGTCGTCGCCGAGGGCCTCGGCGGCGTCGTAGCGGTCCTCGCCGAGCACGCTCTGCTCGCCGACGGCCTCGCCCGCGAGGAGCGAGGCGAACTCCGCGAGGCGCGCGCGGGCGCCCTTCTCGCCGCCGAGGGTGGCCGAGGTGCCGACGAAGGTGAGGGTTCCGGGGGTGATTCCGAGGCGCGCGCGGAGGCGGCGGATGAGGCAGGCGACGTCGGAGCCCTGCGCGCCGTCGTAGGTGTGCAGCTCGTCGAGCACGAGGTAGCGCAGGGTGTCGGTGCCGTTGTGCTGCCAGAGCGCCCGGTCGTCGGGGCGCATCAGCAGGAAGTCGAGCATCTTGTAGTTGGTGAGCAGGATGTCGGGCGGCGACGCGCGCAGCACCTCGCGCTTGTCGACGAGGTGATCGGCGTCGGCCACGCCGTGACGTCCGTCGCCGCCGATGTAGACGCCCGCGGAGACCCTCCCGTGGAGCCGGGGGTCGCTCGCGAGCAGGCGCGCGAGGCGGCGGCCCTGGTCGGTCGCCAGGGCGTTCATGGGGTAGAGGAGAATGGCCTTGATGCCCGGCGTGCTCGCGTGGCGCAGGCAGTGATCGAGGATGGGGTAGAGGAAGCACTCGGTCTTGCCCGAGCCCGTGCCCGTGGTGACCACGGTGTGCTGCGGCTGCCGCCCGCTGCGCGACGAGAGCCGTTCGAACGCGTTGAGCTGGTGCTGGTAGGACGCGAAGGGCGGCGCGTAGTCGAGAAAGATCCGCGGGTCGGCGCTCGCAACGCGGAACGGCAGCCGTAGCTCGATGAAGGGCCCGCGAAAGAGCCCGCCAGGCCCCGCGAGGAAGCGAGCGAGGGCGTCGTGGAGGTCCTGGTCGGCGAGGGCGAAGGTGGTGCCGAGGTAGTCGAGCACCGTCTCTCGGAGCTGTCGGGCGAGTACCGAGGGGATCATCGCGGGGAGGGCGGACGGTACTCCACCGCCTCGCGCGAGGGCATCCCCCATCGACGACGCCGCCGGTACGCGTCGGGACCGCGTGTCCGCCAGGACCGCGGGCGCGACTGGTCCGCCGCCGGTACGCGCGGCAGCCGCGTGTCCGCCAGGACCGCGGGCGTGATCGCGACGCCGGCGGTACGCGCGGCAGCCGCGTGTCCGCCAGGACCGCGGACGCGATCGACACGCCGTCGGTACGCGCGGCAGCCGCGTGTCCGCCAGGACCGCGGGCGTGATCGCGACGCCGGCGGTACGCGCCGGGACTGCGATCGCGACGTCCGCGGTACGCGCGGCAGCCGCGTGTCCGCCAGGACCGCGGGCGCGACTGGCCCGCCGTCGGTACGCGCGGCAGCCGCGTGTCCGCCAGGACCGCGGGCGCGACCGACCCGCCGCCGGTACGCGCCGATGTCAGCCGTGGTGGTCGTCGAACACGTAGCGGACGGCGCGCTGGAACCGCGTGACGGTCAGGAGGATGCGGGCGTTCCCATTGCGTGCCCAGACGGGCTGCTCGCGTGGAACGCCGCCCTCGTCGCGCAGGAGGCGGGTCGCCCACTTCTTCAGGTAGGCGCTGACCTGGTCGGGCTCGGCTGCCGCCGTCACTACCAGATGGACGTGTGCGGCCTGAACCGTCAGCGCGTGAATCGTCCATTCCCGATGGCGGCAGCTCTCCCGAATGGATCGCTCCACGAGTTCGATCTGGACGCGGTTGAAGTAGAGCGCCCGCGCGCGCATCCGCTCGGCGCACCAGCCCGCCAGCGCGCGCGATGGTGACCGGTGGGGCGCGCCGTCGCCGTGACGATGCCAGCCGCGGTCGTCGCCAGGGAGCCATGTGCCGTAGGGAACGAACGTGAGGTGGTAGCCGAGCGGCCATAGACGTGAGGGTTCGTGTTCCATGCGCGCGTTATCGGGCGTCGCGCTCCGATGGTTGCGTGGTCGACGCGCATTCCGACGGCGGGCCGGTCGCGCCCGCGGTCCTGGCGGACACGCGGCTGCCGCGCGTACCGACGGCGTCGCGATCGCAGTCCCGACGCGTACCGCGGACGTCGCGATCACGCCCGCGGTCCTGGCGGACACGCGGCTGCCGCGCGTACCGCCGGCGGGCCAGTCGCGCCCGCGGTCCTGGCGGACACGCGGCTGCCGCGCGTACCGGCGGCGTCGCGGTCACGCCCGCGGTCCTGGCGGACACGCGGCTGCCGCGCGTACCGGCGACGTCGCGATCGCAGTCCCGACGCGTACCG
>JBDHVF010000141.1:0-13013 GCA_039809605.1 Polyangiales bacterium
GTCGGGGCCCTTGCCGATCTCCCAGTTCATGGTCCTCGTCACCGGCCGCGGGGGCGAGGTGATCGAGGTGCTCGTGGGCGCGGGGGGAACCGTCGGCGGCGGCACCGAGCGCATCGCGTCGAGCGAGCGGATCAGGCTCGCGTCGAGCTCGTGCTGCACCGTGAGGGCGCTGGAGAAGTCGTGCGCCGCGGGCGGCGACGCGAACGATCCGCCCGACGCGAACGGGTCGCTCGTGGCGAACGCGGCGCTCGCGGCCGCGGCGCTGCCGGCCGCGGTGGGGGCCTGGAAGCCTGCCGCGGGGGTGACCTCCTCGTCGTCGCTCCGCCCCCAGCGATCGAAGTCGCTGAGGTCGAACGCGTCGTCGTCCGGGGCGCTCGCGGCGGGGGTCGCGGGCGCGGCGGCGCGCGGGCTGAGCAGGGCCGCGGGGATGGAGGTCGACTCGGGCACGCGCGCGGGGTCGGGCAGGCGCGCGCCGGTGTTGACCGGCGCGGCGGGCGACGAGGACGGCGCGAACTCGACCTGGGGTGCGTCGGCGAAGACGTCTTCGAACTGCGCCTCCTCGAGCGAGGGCGCGTCGTCGGGCGTCGCCGCGCCCGATCCCTCGGGCGAGGCGCTGCTCGCGCGCGCGGCCAGCCCGAGGAGCTCCCCCGCGGGCAGCGGCCCCGAGGGGTCGCCGAAGTCGAGGAACTCCTCGCCGTCGGCGTCGGACATCTCCATGAGGGGCGGCAGGGGCTCGGGGTCGCTCCTGCGCTCGCCGCGCGCCTCGGCGTTGGCGGGCGGCACCGAGAAGAACGACTCGAGCTCGTTGCCCACGTCGGTCTCCCAGACGTCGCGCGGCTCCGCGGTGGGCTGCGAGGGCTCGATGGCCGGCACCATGTGGTGCACCGGCGCGAGCACCACGGGGGTGATCTTGTTCGAGATCTCGTGGAGGGCGTTGAGGTTCGCGCCGGGCACCCTGGGCGTGGGCCGCTGCGCCGGCGTCGCGAGCTCGTCGTCGAGCAGGTCGAACCACCCGTCGATGTCCGCCACCGGGGGATCGCTCTTGCGCTCGCTGTTGCCCATCAAACCCTGCGTCTCCCTGAAAAATCCCGTCAGCCCTTCGACACCACGCCCTTGAACATCCGCAGCGTGCGCGAGAGCGCCTCGACCTGCTCCTTGATGGCGGCCGTGTCGCGGCGGTCGATCGCGGTGCGCGTGCGCTCGGTCACCAGGTGGGCCTTCTCGAGCGCGTCGCGGCCGTAGTCACTGCCGCCCACCACCTTCGCCACCTTGTCGAAGAGCCGCTCGATCTCGTGGATGAGCCCCTCGGCCTCCTGCTTCTTGCTCTCGAACTCCTCGTCGCGCTTGCGCTCGACGGCGTACTGCTCGCCCGCGTCGATCATGTCGCGCAGCTCGTCCTGCGTGAGGCCCGACGTGGCCGTGACCGTGATCGACTGCTCCTTGCCCGTCTCGAGGTCCTTGGCGTGCACGCTCACGATGCCGTCGGCGTTGATCTCGAACGTGACCTCGATCTCGACCGCGCCCGCGGGCGCCCTGCGCAGCCCCGTGAGGATGAACTCCCCGAGCAGCTCGTTCTTGTCGGCCTGGTCGTTCTCGCCCTGCATCACCAGGATCTTCACCGCCGTCTGGTTGTCGCGCGACGTGGTGAAGCTCTTGGTGCGCATCGTGGGCACCGTGGTGTCCTTCGGGATGAGCGGTTCGAAGAGCCCGCCCGCGACCATCATCCCGAGCGTCTGCGGCGTCACGTCGAGCAGCACGACCTTGTGCGCGGCCGAGGCCTCCTCGCCGAGCGCCGCTCCCTGGATCGCCGCGCCCACGGCCACGACCTCGTCGGGGTGCACGCCCTTGCTGGGCTCCCTGCCGAAGAACTCGGCCACCGCGCGCTCGACGCGGGGCATGCGGGTCATGCCCCCCACGAGCACCACGTCTTCGACCTCGTCGCGCGAGAGCCCGGCGTCTTCGAGCGTCTGCCGCACGATCTCGACGGTGCGGTCGACGAGGTCGGCCGTGAGCTTCTCGAACTCGTTGCGGGTGATCACCCGCTGAAGGTGCAGCGCCTCGTTGCGGCCCGACGAGATGATGAACGGGAGGTTGATCTCCACCTCGCGCACGCTCGAGAGCTCGATCTTGGCCTTCTCGGCGGCGTCCTTGAGGCGCTGCAGGGCCATGCGGTCCTTGCGCAGGTCGATGCCGTGCTCGCTCTTGAAGCCGTCGACGAGCCAGTCGATGACACGCGCGTCGAAGTCCTCGCCGCCGAGAAACGTGTCGCCGTTGGTGCTCACCACGCGGAAGACGCCCTCGGAGCCGATCTCGAGGATCGAGATGTCGAAGGTGCCGCCGCCCAGGTCGTACACGGCCACGGTGCGGTCCATGTTGCGGCCGAAGCCGTACGCGAGCGCCGCGGCCGTGGGCTCGTTGATGATGCGGATCACGTCGAGGCCCGCGATCTGCCCCGCGTCCTTGGTGGCCTGGCGCTGGTTGTCGTTGAAGTACGCGGGCACCGTCACCACGGCCTTGCGCACCTCGTGGCCCAGGTACTCCTCGGCGATGAGCTTCATCTCCGCGAGCACCATCGCCGACACCTCGGGGATGGACAGGGCCTTGTCCCGGAGCTGGATGCGCACGTCGTTGTGCGGCCCCTCGACGATCGAGTACGACGCGCTCGCGGCCACCTGCTTGACCTGCGGGGAGTTCCACTTGCGGCCGATGAGCCGCTTGGCGGAGTACACCGTGTTCTCCGCGTTGGTGATCGCCTGGCGCTTGGCCAGGTGCCCCACGAGGCGCTTGCCCGCCTCGGTCATGGCCACCATCGAGGGCGTGGTCTTGTAGCCACCGCGGTTGGGGATCACCACCGCGGCGCCGTTCTCCACCACGGCCACGCAGGAGTTCGTCGTGCCCAGATCGATGCCGATGACCTTTTCCATCTCCATCCCGATCGGTAGCGTTCTACCTGTGTACCGTCCGTCACTCTCGAGCTTTTCGCAACCGTGAACATGCCCCGCGCGCCGCGGGGCTTTCTCTACCGCAGCAGGTGTTCGAGCAGGGCCTTCTGCGTGTGCAGACGGTTCTCCGCCTCGCTCCACACCACCGCGCCGGGGCCGTCGAGGTACGCCGCGTCGACCTCCTCGCCGCGGTGCGCGGGCAGGCAGTGCAGCACCACCGCGTTGCGCGCCGCGCGCGACATGAGCGCGGGGTCGACGAGATAGCCCGCGAAGGCCCTGCGCCTGCGCTCGGCCTCGCCCTCCTGCCCCATGCTCGCCCACACGTCGGTGATCACCACGTCGGCGCCCTCGACCGCCTCGCGCGGGTCGCGCACCGTCCTCGCCGTGGCGGGGAGCTCCGCCGCGGGGATCTCGTACCCCTCGGGCGACGCGAGCCTGAGGTCGAGCCCGAAGAGCGCCGCGGCCTCGACCCAGCTCCGGGCCACGTTGTTGCCGTCGCCCACCCACGCGTAGCGCAGGCCCTCGATGCGCCCGTGCGACTCGCGCACCGTGAGCAGATCCGCGAGGATCTGACACGGGTGGTGCTCGTCGGTCAGGGCGTTGATCACCGGCACCCGCGCGGCGCGGGCCAGGGTCTCGACGCGCTCCTGCCCGAAGGTGCGGATCACGATGCCGTGCACGTAGCCCGAGAGCGTGCGGGCCGTGTCTTCGATCGACTCGCCGCGACCGAGCTGCATGTCGCGGGAGCTCAGCACCACCGGGTGCCCGCCCAGTTCGAACACCCCGACCTCGAACGACACCCTCGTGCGCGTCGAGGGCTTCTCGAAGATGAGCGCGACCGAGCGGCCCTCGAGGGACTTCCGACGTCCCCCGCTGGCGCGCTGGTTCTTCATGGCCTTCGCGTGGTCGAGCACCGCAATGATCTCATCGGCCTCCAGGTCGCTGACCTTGAGGAAGTCGCGCTTCACCGTCTTCATTCATCGCTCCGTTGGGCCGTCGCGCGAAGCGCTCGCCGGGCGCCGCGGACTTCGAACCGTCGGCGCCGAGCATCGCAAGACGCCAGCGCCACGACAAGACGCGAAGCGCCCTTCGCGCCTCTACGACTGTTGACAGATTCTCTCGAAAGGAAGCCGCTACTTCGCGGTACGCGGAGGGTCTGCGAGCACTGCGTCGAGGGCGGCGAGGCCCTCGTCGAGCTCTTCGGGCTTCACGATGAGCGGCGGGGCGAAGCGCACCACGCGCTCTCCCGCCTGGCTCGCGAGCACTCCGCGCTCGCGCAGGGCGTTCAGCACGCCGCGGGGCTCGACGCCGTCGGCGAGCACGATGCCGCAGAGCAGGCCGAAGCCCCTCGCCCCGGTGGCCGCGTGCGGGTGCTTGCGCGCGAGCGCGGCGAGGCCGTCGACCAGATAGCGCCCCATGTTCTCGGCGTGGGCGACGAGGCCCTCTTCGTCGAGGGTGCGGAGCACGGCGAGGGCGGCGGCCGCGGCCAGGGGGTTGCCGCCGAAGGTGCTCCCGTGGGTGCCGGGAGGGAGCGCCTCGCCGATGTGCTCGCGGGTGAGCATCGCGCCGATGGGCACGCCGCCCGCGGTGCCCTTGGCGAGCGTGGTGATGTCGGGCGCGACGCCGGTGTGCTGCGTGGCGAGGAACCTCCCGGTGCGCCCGACGCCCGTCTGGATCTCGTCGACCACGAGCAGCGCGCCGCGCTCGTCGCAGAGCTTGCGCAGCCCTTCGAGGTAGCCTTCGGGCGCCGGGAGCACGCCCCCCTCGCCCTGCACGGGCTCGATGAAGACCGCCGCGGTTCGGTCGTTCACGCGGCGGCGCATGGCCTCGAGGTCGCCGTACGCGACGTGCGACACGCCGGGGAGCACGGGGCCGAAGCCCTCCCAGTACTTCGCCTGCCCCGTCATCGACACGGCGCCCATCGAGCGGCCGTGGAACGAGCTCCACGTCGCCACAAGGTCGGTGCGCTCCTTGTCGCCGCGCGCCCAGTGGTAGCGGCGCGCGAGCTTGAGCGCGGCCTCGTTGGCCTCGGTGCCCGAGTTGCACAAAAAGACCCGGTCGTAGCCCGTGCGCTTGCAGAGCTCCGCCGAGAGCTCGATCTGCCGGTCGTTGTAGTAGTAGTTCGCGATGTGCATCAGGCGCGCGGCCTGCTCGCTCACCGCGCGCACGAGGGCGGGGTGGGCGTGGCCGAGCACGCACACGGCGATGCCCGCGTAGAGGTCCAGGTACCGGCGCCCGTCGGTGTCCCAGAGCCGGCAGCCCTCGCCGCGCGTCATCACGAGCGGGGGCTGCTTGTAATTCTTGAGCATGTGCTGGCCCGCGAGGCGCAGCAGTTCCGCGGTGGTGGTCATGGTGCGTGGGTGAGTACCACGGGGCGGGGGCCGCGCGTAGCGCGGACGTGCGCGTCAGCCCGCGGGGCGCTTCGCGGCGGCCCGCTTGCCCTTCGTCGCTCGCTTGCGGGCGGTCGCCCTGCCGCGCGGGGGCTTCTTCGCCGGGGCCGTGATGCCGTACGCGGCGCGCGCCGCGGCGAGGTCCGCGTCCGTAAGCTCCGCTCCGTCGCGACGAGCCACGGCGACCACGAGCACGAGGTGCTCCGGAAGCGTCACTCCGGGCGGCGGCGGGACCGTGAGGCTGTAGACGGTGGCCATGGTCGGGGCTCCTGCGTGGCTTAGGGGAGCGGGCGACGCACCGCCGCTCGCACACGCGCGATCATCGCACGGACATCGTCGGTGGCAACGCCGCGACCGCGGAGCATCCTCGCGAACCCGCCGAGGTCTTGGATGCCCTTGGCGCCGTTGCAGTCCGCGCACGCCGCGACAAGGTTGCGGGGCGCGTTCACGCGTGACACCAACGCCTCCGCGTGAAAGTGGGCCTGAGGGCGCACGTGGTCGATGCTGAGCCCCGAGGGGTTGTCGCAGCAGTACACGCACCGTCGGCCGTCACGAAGCACGACCCGCGCTGCCAGCGCGCCAGGCACCCGCACCTCGATCGCCGCGGGGATCGTCAGCGCCTTCGACACGGCGCGATCGTGGGTAGCGCAGCCACTGCGTCAATGGTTCCTGGTCGCGGGAATCGGCGTGGCGGCAAGCTCTCGATCTCCGCGCGTCACGGACCACGCAGCCGCAGCGACGAGCACGAAAGCGATGACGCCGACAATCACCACCATCGCCTGCCGGTTTCGCGCGCCAGGCACCGCGTCCTTGCTGGCGGGTTCCGCACCGAGCGCGGCGTCGACGTCGGCCTCCGAGAAGCCGAGCTGCTGGCCGACCTGCTTGAGGTAGAGGCGCTCCGCGACGTGCAGCTTCCCATCGCGCATCGCGAGTCCGGCCATCGCGAACAGGAGCCCCATACGGTCGTCGGGCGAGTTCGCGAAGACACTGAAATCCACTGCGACACGCTTCCCCGTCGCGAGGTCGCCCAGGTAGCGCTGGCACTCCTCAGCTCCGACTGTGGAACCTCGAACTAGGCTCTCGATCATCGCGACCTCGTCGGGATGCGCTTCGCCGTCGGCGACCATCAGGTTGACGAGCACCTGGATCCTCGCTCGTTCGATGCGCGCGTCCTGGTCGTCGTCAGGACGTGCGGATGCAGAGGGCGCGATGGCGAATGATGCAGGCGCCCCGGAACCGGTCGGCGAGCCCGCAGGGGACGGAACTTCCAAGGGCTCCGGGACCAGCCCCACGTCGTCGCTGGCGTCGTCGAGATCGACGATCGGCAGGGACAGCATCTCGATGGCGCGCTCACCGAGCTGCTTCGTCGTGTATCGCGCCCAGGCCGCCATTGCCGCAGCGCCGACCACAGGGATCCACTTCCCGACCATCGACTTCAGGACGCGCTGCGTGATCTGTCCGCCCAGCATCGCGACGATCTTCTGCATCACACGCAGAGAGGCGCGCCGCACGAGGAGCTTGCCGCCCTGCACGATGACGAGGCTCGCGGTGCCGTTGCCGACGCCGCTCGCGACGATGCCCATCACGAGTTCCGCGCGCATGAATCGCTCCTGACCGTGGGCGAGGCCGAGGTCGTAGATCATCTTCGTCTGGTTGCGCAGCACCATCACGATCTCGGGGACTGCGGCGAGCATGCCGAGTGGCCCCGGGATCAGGTTCGCGGCTCCAGCGACGAGTGCGTTCTTGTTCGCTGCCAGCGTGATGATCGCCTCGACGTCCCTGCGTGTCGGCTTCTTGCCTGGATTGCTTGCGTAGTGCGCCTTCTGCTTCGTGATGACGTCGTCGAACAGCCCCTGGAGCGACTCCGTGATCTTCGTTTGCAGTTCTTTCTGTGCGTCAGCCATCGTGCCCTCCTGATGGACCCCAGCGAGGAGGCGAGAATCCTACTCAACCGGCGCATCGCAGAACAACGAACTTTCCCGTAACGTGTCGGAGTTTTCGAAGGCGCAACTCCGCCAGCACGTGCGTGGCAACGCTCCGGGCGCCCATTGAGGCCGCATTCGCACACCGAGGGATCGTTCGACGAGGCCATCGCCCCGCGCGACCACGTTCGTGACGACTCCCACCTCACCGCGGGGCGACGCCCCGGGCGGTAGCCCGCGCGTTACCACGAAGGCCACCCGGCCGTCGCGCGTTGACGGAATATGTCCGCACGAAACGGGCGCTTCCCTTACGGGCGCAGGTATCGTAGCGACGCCGTGAACGCGATGGCCACCGGATCGACTTCGAAGGGCGCGCAGGCGCCCGCGATGCAGCAGTACCTCCGCGAGAAGGGCGCGCACCCCGACGCGCTGCTCTTCTTTCGCATGGGGGACTTCTACGAGCTCTTCTTCGACGACGCGCTCACGGCGGCGCGCGCGCTCGACCTCACGCTCACCTCGCGCAACAAGAACGAGCCCGACTCGATCCCCATGTGCGGCGTGCCCTACCACGCCGCGCAGACCTACGTCGCGAGGCTCCTCGAGCTCGGTCACAAGGTCGCCATCTGCGAGCAGCTCGAGGACCCTTCCAAAGCCAAGGGGATCGTCAAGCGCGGCGTGGTGCGCGTGCTCACGCCCGCCCTGGTGCTCGACGGCGACGCGCTCGACGCGCGGTCGAACCAGTTCCTCGCGGCCGTGGTGCCGCCCGAGGGGGGCGCGGAGCTCCCGGGCGCGTGGGCCCTGGCCGCGTACGACCTCACCACGGGGGAGCTCTTCTCCGCCGAGGTGCCCGACGCGATGAACCTCGTCGGGAGCATCGCGCGCCTCGACGTGCGCGAGCTCCTCTGCCCCGCCGACGCCGAGTCGTTCGTGCGCGCGCAGGTGAAGATCCTGCCGCGGGTGTTCGTGCGCGCGGTGCCCGCGATGCTCCCCACGGCCGCCGCCGAGCTCATCACGAAGACGCTGCCCGAGGGCGAGGCGCGCGCGTCGCTCGACGGGCTCTCGCCGGGCGCGCGCGTGGCCGCGGCGATGGCGCTGCGCTACGCGATCGTGTCGCAGCCGGGCCACGCCCTGCCCGTGCAGCGCGTGGGGCGCCTCGACGTGAAGGACCACCTGCACCTCGACGAGACCACGCAGGTGCACCTCGAGATCTTTCGCACCATGCGCGGCGAGAAGAAGGGCACGCTGCTCGCCCACCTCGACGCCACCGTCACCCCCATGGGCGCGCGACGCCTGCGCTCGTGGCTCGCGTTCCCGTTGCAAGACCCGCGGCGCATCGCGCGGCGCCTCGACGCCGTCGACGCCCTCGTGACCTACCCCGACGTGCGACAGCGCGTGCGCGCGGGGCTCGACCTCGTGCCCGACCTCGAGCGCATCGCCATCCGCGCCACGCTCGGCGCCGCCACGCCGCGCGACCTCGGGATGCTCCGCGACGGGCTCGCGAAGGTGCCCGAGGTCATGGCCGCCCTCGCCGAGCGCGACGACGCCGCCGAGGCGCTCAAGCCCGTGCGCGTGGCCGACCTCTGCGACGACCTCGCGAAGATCCTCGCGGGCTCGCTCGCCGACCAGCCGCCCGCGGCGGTGGCCGACGGCAACATCTTTCGCGCGGGCTTCGACCCCGACCTCGACCGCTACGTCGAGCTCGCCACCCACGGGCGCGACGTGATCCTCAAGCTCGAGGAGCGCGAGAAGGACCGCACGAAGATCGGCTCGCTCAAGGTGCGGTACAACAACGTCTTCGGCTACTACATCGAGGTCACCAAGGCCAACCTGCACCTCGTCCCCAAGGACTACCGCCGCAAGCAGACCATCTCGACCGGCGAGCGCTTCGTCACCGACGAGCTCGTGCAGGTCGAGCGCGAGATCCTCGAGGCCGAGGAGAAGGTCCGCGAGATCGAGGCCGCCCGCTTCGAACAGCTCCGCAAGCGCGTCGCCGACGCGGCCACGCGCCTCTCGCGCCTCGCGAGCGCCCTCGCCGACATCGACGCGCTCGCCTCGTTCGCCGAGACGGCCCACCGCCACGACTACGTGCGCCCCGCCGTCGACGACGGCACGGTCATCGAGCTCAAGGACTCGCGCCACCCCGTCGTCGAGACGATGCTCGAGCCCGGCGCGTTCGTGCCCAACGACGTGACGCTCGACATGAACGGCTCGCGGCTCCTGCTCGTGACGGGCCCCAACATGGCCGGCAAGAGCACGCTCATGCGCCAGGTGGCGCTCATCACCATCATGGCGCAGGCGGGGAGCTTCGTGCCCGCGCGCGAGGCCCGCGTGGGGCGCGTCGACCGGGTGTTCACGCGCGTCGGCGCGAGCGACGACCTCGCCCGCGGGGCGAGCACCTTCATGGTCGAGATGCGCGAGACGGCGGCGATCCTCCGCGGCGCCACCGCGCGCTCGCTCGTGCTCTTCGACGAGATCGGCCGCGGCACCAGCACCTTCGACGGCCTCTCGATCGCGTGGGCCGTCGCCGAGTACCTGCACGACGTGGTGCGCGCGCGCGCCCTCTTCGCCACGCACTACCACGAGCTCTGCGCCCTCGCCGAGTCGCGCAAGCACGTCGAGAACGTGAACGTCTCGGCGCGCGAGACCGGCGACGACATCGTCTTCCTCCACAAGCTCGCGCCCGGCGGGGCCAGCCGCTCGTACGGCGTCGCCGTGGCCCGCCTCGCGGGCCTGCCCGAGCCCGTGCTCGCCCGCGCCCGCGCCCTGCTCAAGGACATGGAGCGCGGCGAGGGGCCCTTTCGCCGCCCCGCGAGGCAGATGGGCCTCTTCGAAGAGCGCCCCGCGGCGCCCGCGCCCGCGGCGCACCCCGCCCTCGACGCCATCGCCCACGCCGACGTGAACCGCATGACCCCGCTCGACGCGCTGCACCTCGTCGCCCAGCTCAAAGCGATGGTGAGCCCCTCGAAGTAACCCTTCGAACCGTGATATTCGCCTTCGTGATGAAGGCCCCTGCGCGCTCCCTCTCCGCCCTCCCCCTGGTGCTCGTCGGTCTCGCGGGCTGCGGCTCCGAAGCCGCCGTGTCCCCCGCCGACGCCTCGGTCGACGCCCCCGCGGACGTCGCCCCCGACACGGCCCCCATGGACGTCGCCCCGAGCGACGCGCCGCCCGCCGAGGA
Source organism: Polyangiales bacterium (assembly GCA_039809605.1). Classification (GTDB taxonomy): domain Bacteria; phylum Myxococcota_A; class Polyangia; order Polyangiales; genus CAISKJ01. Next base: position 10,430 of record JBDHVF010000141.1, read on the forward strand.
CGTTCCTCCGACGCCCGTCGCGTCGCCCTCGACGTGCAACCCCCTCGCGGTGACGCGCGAGTGCCTGCCGCCGTTTCCCAACGACTTTCTCACGCGAGAAGACCCCACGACCCCGACGCACCGCCGCCTCGCGCTGCCGCAGGGCGCGCTCGCGGCCCCGATGGGCACCACGCCCATCGAGATGGCGCCCTTCAACCGCGCCGACGGGTGGCCCACGTCGGAGCCCATCGTCGCCCACCTCGGCGTGGCCCTGCGCGCGAGCGACCTCACCGACATCCGCCACCCCGAGCGGTCGATGGAGGCCACCAACCCCATCGCCGTCTTCGACATGGCGACCGGGCGCCGCGTGCCCTTCCTCGCCGAGATGGACGCCAACGCCCATGACCCTTCGCGCGCCGCGCTGATCATCCGCACGCTCGAGCCCCTGGCCTTCGGCACGCGCCACGTGGTCGCGATCCGTCGCACCGTGCGCACCGCCGCGGGCGACGAGCCGCCGCCCTCGCCGGGCTTCGTGGCGCTGCGCGACAACCAACACTCCGACGACCCGCGCATCGAGGCCGCGCGCGCCCGCTACGAGGAGGTGTTCACCTTCCTCGCGCGCCAGGGCTTCGCGCGCGACGAGCTCTACCTCGCGTGGGACTGGACCACCGCGAGCCGCCAGCACGTGCTCGGCCCGATCCTCTCGATGCGCCAGGAGGTCTTTCGCCGCGCGGGCGTGGCGGGGGGCATCCCCTACACGATCGACCGCGTGCAGAACGACCCCAACAGCAACACCGCGCGCATCGTGTACGGCACCTTCACGCCGCCCAACTACCTGCGCGACGACAACACCCTTCAGTTCGCCGCCGACGGGAGCGCCGTCTTGCAGAGCGCCCCGCTGTCGTACCCGTTCACCATGGTGATCCCCGCGCGCGCGCGGCGCACGCCGGGGCCGCTGCCCCTGGTGGTCTTCGGCCACGGCGTCTTCGGCCGCGGCGAGGACTACCTCACCGGCAACATCGGCACGAGGCTCATCCAGCCGCTCGCCGAGGAGGCCGGCGCGGTCGTGGTGGCCACCAACTGGATCGGCCTCTCGGGCGACGACCAGGCGCTGCTCGTCACGCAGGTGGTGCCCAACATCAACCGCGTGACGCTGGTGACCGACCGGCTCGTGCAGTCGCTGGTGAACAACCTCTCGCTCATCGAGCTGTCGGTGGGCGCGATGGGGCGAGACCCGATGGTGCGCGTCGGCGACGGCAACGTGATCGACCCCTCGCGCGTCTACTACTACGGCGTGAGCCTCGGGGGCATCCAGGGCTCGTCGCTCGTGTCGGTCTCGCGGCACATCACGCGCGCGGTGGTGGCGGTGCCGGGCGGGTCGTGGTCGAACATCCTGCCGCGGTCGATCGTGTACTCGCCGATCAAGATGTTCATCGACATGCGCTACCCCGACCCCCTGTTGCAGACGCAGTTCGTCGCGCTGCTCCAGGGCCGCTTCGACCACACCGACGGGATCAACCTCGCCACGCTGGCGTTCCGCGCGCCGCTCGACGACGCGCCGCGCGGCCGCGTGGTGGTGATGCAGGAGGCCATCGGCGACTGCCAGGTGCCCAACCTCACCACGCGCATGCTCGCGCGCGCCTTCGGCGTGCGTCAGATGACCCCCTCGGTCGAGCCCGTGTTCGGGCTCATGGAGGCCACGAGCCCGAGCGACGGCAGCGCTCTCGCGCAGTACGAGCTGCCCGACCACCTCACCCGCTACACGCCGCCCGACACCGACCTCGTGCCCGAGCGCGACAACGACACGCACTCGGACTCGGTCTCGCTCCCCTCGGCGCTCGCGCAGGTGCGCTCGCTCTTCGAGACGGGCACCGTCGTGCAGCGCTGCGACGGCACCTGCAACCCCGATTGATCAGCCCCCGCCGAACGTCTTGAGGTAGCGCGCGAGCCATTTGCTGGCGGTGTTCCAGTCGACGCCGAGCCGCTTCGCGATGGCGTTGCGGGGCAGCTCGTCGAGCGACGACGCGCCCGCCGGCACGTGGCCGTGCCACGCCACGAACGCGGGCTTGAGGTAGTCGTCGACGAAGCGCCCGAGGTCTTGAAACGTCGACGGAGGCGCGTCGTGCGAGCGCCGCCACGCCGCCCAGACGCGCCATCACCGCCGAACGTGTCGCCGACGTGTTCGCCGACGAGCGCTGAGCTTTGCCCCACGGCGTGGGGACGGAGCGCTCGTCCCCGTCGACGACACCTCGCAAGAGCAACGACGCCTCGACGACTCCATCGAGCGTGAGCGCGCTGACGCGGCGAACACCGCGTGGGCCTCGCGGCCCCTCACCCACGCTGCGTGCGGGTGAGGGACGCGGGCCGGGTGATCAGTTCGGGTACGCCGCGACGTACGCGCGGCCCTGCGTGCCGGGGGCGGGCGTGGCCGCGCAGCCCGCGGCGAGGGGGGGGACGAACGTGCCGCCGAGCGAGCACGTCGCGGAGGTGACCGACAGCCGGATGCGCCCGACGCCGCCGTTGCCGCCCGCGCCGCCCGACGCGCGGACGCTGCCCGCGCCGCCCGCGCCGCCCGAGGCGGCCACGCGCGCGCGGGGGCCCGTGG